>JBFWSD010001114.1:0-3099 GCA_050248575.1 Gemmataceae bacterium | reverse complement strand
GCTCCGACTTCCGACCGCCCATCCCGCCGCACTTCGTTTCCTTCGCTTGGCAGTACCGACCCGTGCGCCTGCTTTCGTTCCCAAGATCCCGACGCCGGATCTGGGCCTGGAGCATTGTGGTTTGGCTGCCCCGCGCCAACTTCTTTGCGGATCGGAGACGTTCGGATCTCCCAGGTTCCTGGCGAGCCCTCTTGTGCCTACGCCCCGTCCTTAGACCCCGGCAGGACCGACGTACCAGGCCAATACAGTACGCCGACGCGGCCCCCACCTAGTCGATAGTGAAGGCTCCCACAAGGAATTGTGCTTTCGAGGTTCAATCTCGCGGCCTTGGCACTCGCTGTTTACGCTTCGATCACGTCAGTTACCCGACGCATTCGCAAAACTCGCTTCCCGTTGCTGGCCAGCTCTACGGGGCGGGATTGGTTACCCGCAGGGCTCGAACGAAAGGTTTCAGAGATGCTTCCTACATCTTCATCCTCCTTTCCCAGGCTTTCCCTGGCGCAACGATTACCCAGCAGCCTCGAACATGTGGGCCAGGACCTCGCAAGTGCCCGAGCACATCATCGTTCGTGCATCCTGCATCTTCAAGGGCATCAGCCAGGCTCGCGAGACGCTTTGGATCGAGATGACCGCTTGGCAAGATGCGCTTATCGTAGACTATTTGGGCAAGGCTTGGGATGAGGCCGTCACGCCAGGTGCGCAGCACGGACTCGTGTTGCCCGCCCTGCATGAGGGAACTGGTGCGCACTGGCAGCAAAGGGCATTCTGGAGAATGTACCTGGCCCCGTGTATTTAGAGTTGAACTATGAGGAGCTGGGCGAGCTTCGCTCACTCAAGTTGCTCGCGTTTTTTCGCCTCGGCGGCTGCCGCGACAAGCTTCTCCAGAATCTTCAAGTCGATGTCGCTCAGGCGTGCGATGTACATGCAGCCCTTGCTGCTCTTGTACTTGCCGAGCTTGGACAAGAGCGTTGCGTGGTTGGGCGCGGCATTGAGGCCGTACAGGGTGATGTTGCTTTTTCGCGCCGAGAATCCTACAAGACACATCTCACCCTCACGCCCACTATCGTACACATAGTGATAGCTACCGAAGCCCACGATGCTGCTGCCCCACATCTTTGGCTGGTGCTTCGTGGCCTTGGTCATCAGCTTGGCCAGCACCTGGCAATCCTGCCTGCGGCCCTCTTCCGGGATGGCGGCAAGGTAGTCGGCGACGCTGGCCGTCGTTTCTCTCGTCTTGTTCTTGTTTTCAGCCATGGTTCTCCTCGCGGAAGGGTCTGCACCTGCTTATTTCCCAGCGCAGGCTACGTGCTGATCGATGAGAATCGGGTTTCCGTCCGGGTCCTGGAGCACACAGCAGGCCGGGCCGGTCGTCGAGTAGTCAGCACGCCTGAGCAGTTCCAGATCCTGGCTCTGAAGCTCCTTCTGAATATCACGGACGTCGTCGAAATCCGGCAGCGTGTTGCAGGCGTGGTCCCAGCCCGGGTTGAACGTCAGCGTGTTCTTCTCGATCATTCCCTGGAATAGCCCAATCGTGGTGGTTTCGTTGCGCAGGATCAGCCACTTCTGGGCCGCGTTGCCGCCGATGGTGCGGAAGCCGAGCTTTTCATAGAACGACTGCGAGCGGTAAATATCTTTGACTGCCAGGCTGATCGAAAAACATCCCAATCGCATGGTTTCTCTCCAATGTTAACAAGCAGGCCGTGTTCGATCTAATATCAGGTGAGCTGGATCGCTTGGACGATGCGGCAGCCACGATGGGGATTCTACCTGCGACTGAGAGGAGGGCTTGACAAATCTTGCGAACTTCCACGAAGCCAACACCGGCCACGCTGGCGACCTATCTTCAGCGGATCAACCGGGCCATCGATCACATCGTCGGACATCTCGACGAACCATTGCGGTTGCGCGACCTGGCGCAGGTTGCCCTGCTATCGCCGTTTCATTTCCAGAAGGTATTTCAGGCCATCGTCGGTGTCAGCCCGGCCGATTTTGTGCGCCGCCGACGTCTGGAAAAAGCCCTGGTTCTCATGGGGCAACCGCGTGCCCGGTCGCTGACGGCCATCGCCATGGCGTGCGGCTTTACTTCGTCGTCTGACTTTTCCCGCAGCTTCAAACGCCAGTACGGGGTGGCCCCCAGCACCTTCGACATCCAGGGCTGGCGAAAAGCAAACCGCGTCGAGTTGGAGGCCTTGGTGCAGAGCGGGCACATCGACCGCCTGCCGCCCCGCCACAATCCGGATGCGTTCCGAGTCAGTATCCGCGAACTGCCGGCGCGTTCGGTCGCCTACATCCGCGTGGATCGGCCCTACCAGGGGCACGGCGTCCTGCAGGCTGTGCGCGACCTGGTCGCCTGGGCCGAACAGAACGGCCACGCCGACGGACAGTGGCTGGGCTATCAATGGGACGATCCGGAGATCACGGCGCTCGACGAGTGCCGCTATTACGTGGCGGTCGAGGCGGACGCCTTCACGCCGCGCGGTGCGGTGGGTCGCTACAAGTTTCCGCCGATGGTTGTGGCCCAGGTAGCCCTGCGGGGCGACCTGGACTTGGAGCTGTGCGCGCTGCGCTGGCTCTACGGTTCTTGGCTCCCACGCAGCAACTATTTTCCGGACAACCAACCCTGCTTCGAAGCCTGGCACGGCCGCCCCTTCGCTCACGGCACTGACCACTTCGAGTTGACCATTCAGTTGCCCATTTGCCGTATGTGAGCTACCGACGACGGGTTAGAGTTCACATGATCGTGATTCGAGAGACGTCTTATCCCAGTGACTAGGTAAGATTTTGTGTGTTTCCGTACAGGTGTCGGCAGACTCACACACCGCGTATTGTCAAAACGGCCGAGCTTGGCAGTTTTACGGGGGCGGCAGACGCCTTGGGACTGACCCAGGTCGCGGTCAGCCGGCGCATCCAAGTGCTGAAAACGTACTGAAGTTCTCCTCTTTGAGAGAGCTGGAAATCGCATCATGTTGATGCAACGCCATGATCTGCAATGCGTACTCACGAAACTTCGCGCCCGCATCGTTGCGAGGCGATTGAAACTGTGACCCTCGGGAAAGCTGAGGTGACCGGCGAGTTGACTTTGGCAGCCAGTTCCACACC
>JBFWSD010001113.1:0-3103 GCA_050248575.1 Gemmataceae bacterium | reverse complement strand
CGAGTATCTGGCGCGGTTTGCCTGCCCGGTGGTGCTGGTGGCCGACTTCGAGAAACAGACGATCGATCGCGCCGGCCGCGTTGTCGAGACAACCACCACGGTACACGGCGTGCCGCTGCCCTGGGCGGGCGAGGACTGGGACTGGCAACTCGCTCCTCCCCTGTACATGCAGCAGGAAACTGGCTATCGCTTGCGCGTGCGCGGCGCCATCAAGGCGGCGTCCGGGCGGGAATGAATCGGGGTACCACAATTGGGTCCGCTTCACTAAACTCAAGGAGCGACCAAAGTAAGGGAGGCAGCCCCATGAAGGTGAAGTTTTTCGGCACGCGTGGCTCGATGCCCATCTGCGATTGCGAATTCCAGCAGTTTGGCGGCAACACCACCTGCCTGTGGCTCACCACCGACGAAGGGCCGTCGCTCATCTTCGACGGCGGCTCCGGCATTCGCAACCTGGGCAAGGTGCTGGCAGCGCGTGGCGTGACCGATCAGCCCGTCGTTCTGCTGTTTACCCACTTTCACTGGGATCACATCCAGGGCTTGCCGTTCTTTGCCCCGGCTTACAACCCGGCCTGCCAGGTGACCTTCTGCGCGTTCGGGCGGGGCAAGATGTTTGCCGACCTCAAGAGCATCTTCGAGACGCAGATGCAGCGGATCTACTTCCCGGTGCCGCTCGACCGCATGGGGGCCAAGCTGAGCTTCAGCCAGCCCGACTCCGAACAGTTCGAGCACAACGGGCTGCAAGTGACGGCGCGCATGCACACGCATCCCGGCGGGGCCTACTCATTCCGCGTCGAGTACGGCGGCAAGTCGGTGGTGCTGGCCACCGACATCGAGCACATGAACGGGATTGACCAGGGTATTGTCGACCTGGCCCGCGGCGCGGACCTGCTCATTCACGACGCCCAGTTCACGCCCGAGGAACTCGAGACCCACCGCGGCTGGGGTCATTCCAGCTGGGAACAGGCCATCGAGGTGGGCGAGCGGGCCGGCGCCAAGCGCGTGGCCCTCACCCATCACGATCCCGATCACGACGATGTCTTCTTGCTCGAAGTCGAGGAAAAGTGCAAGCAGCGGCTGCCGAGCGTGATCGTGGCCCGCGAGAAGCAAGAGATTCGCGTCTGAGCCCGTGAACCCGCAGCGCGCGGCGAGCGTCCAGAATAGAGCATCCCCTTCCGTGCAGCCCGCTAGAATACAGGTGACGATGGTCGAGAACGCGCCGATCCTGACCCACAAGCATGGCGGGCTGACCGTGGAGGGCTACTCGCGGGCAGCCGTGCAAAGCTACTGGCGCATTCCCGAGCTGAAGATCGGTTTCGATCTGGGCGCCCAGCCCTGGGACTTCATGGGCACGCCCACCTGGTTCATCTCGCATGCCCATCTGGACCACGTGGCCGCACTGCCCGTCTACGTGGCGCGGCGGCGCATGATGCGCATGGAGCCCCCCAAGCTTTATCTGCCCGCGGAGGCTACCGAAGACGTGCGCCGGCTGCTGCTCATCATGCAGCGCCTCGATCGGGGCCGCATGGTCTGCGACCTCAACGGCGTCAACCCGGGCGACGAGATCGAACTGAACCGCGATCACGTGGTCACCGCTTTTCGCACCACGCACACCATCCCGTCGCTGGGCTTCCTGGTCTGGGACCGCCGCTTCAAGCTGAAGGAAGAATACGTCGGGCTGCCCGGCGACAAGATCCGCGATCTGCGCCAGGCGGGCGCGGAAGTCACGCGCGAGGTGCGCATCCCGCTGGTCGCCTACACGGGCGATACCAGCCCGGGAGGCCTGGACGAGTTCCAGCCCGCGTATGAGGCCAAGATCCTGATCACCGAGCTGAGCTTTGTGCGGCCCAACCATCGGCGGGAGAAGATCCACAAGTTTGGCCACATGCACCTGGATGACTTCATCGAGCGGGCCGACCGCTTTCAGAACGAGCTGATCATCCTGGCCCACTTCAGCACGCGCTACCACCCGCGCGAGGTGCAGCGGCTGGTCGACGCCCGCATGCCCCCCAAGCTGCGCGAACGCGTCAAGCTGTGGATGTGATCCCCCGGCAGTCAGTTCACAGGCACGCGCACGGTCAGTGCCCGTGGCGGAAAGCGACAGCCCGAGTCGTCGATCGGTAGGACGTACACCTTCACGGTAAGTGGTTCACGGTCGCCTTCGGCACGGCTGACGGTCGCCTTGAGTGCAACGCTGTTCGTGTAGATGCGATAGCTGCCAACAACCTCATTCTTCACCAGTTCGCCCTTCGGGTAGGTGATGTCGAGGGGGCGCAAGGACTCGCCGCCCGAGATCGTCATCGTGGTCATCAAAGGCTGGAGATCTTCATGGTCAACCGGGTTGGCGAAAATGCGATACCCTTTGCGGATGGTGAGCAAGGCCTGGACGACCTGGCGGCCCTGAGCATCGGGCTTGCCGATCGTTGCGGTCAATTTGACGGGGTACTCTTTCGGATTCTCATCTGCCGAAACCGCCCCACCGACGCTGACCACAATCAGAAGCGCCAACAGCGGTACGCGCATGACTCACCTCTTGATGAATGGCGACATGCTGTACGTTAACCGAGCACGGGCTCTGCCGGCAATGCCATCGTAACGGTCGCGGAGATACTCGCCGTCACCGTGTCACCGTGCCACCGTGTCACCATGTCATCTTCGCGCGTGGATCGTCTCGGCATAGCGCAGTTCGCCCGTCTTGCCGTCGTGGTAGCGGAAGACCACGTGGGGCCGCGGGAACGCAACCCAGCGGGTGCCGTCCGCGTCCTTCGGCGAGTTGAACACGTTGTTGATCTGTACCACGCAGTACATGGGATGCCGCAGCTGGTCGCGCGGGATGTCGTCCAGGAAATAGCTCGACCAGCGAATGTCGACCTTGCGGCCCCGCGAATCGAATGGGCCATTCGCGGGCCGATCCCCCTCGTCCCCCTTGATGTGGTTGTTCGAGTTGTGCGGTCCGGAGGCAAACTCCCAGACGTTGTCCGTGATCTTGATGGCGAAGCTGTTGTGCAGGTCGCCCGTCAGCACGAAGACCGGCTTGCCCAGGCTATCCCAGAACTTGATGAGCTGTTCGCGTTCGTCGAGGAAGACGGTCCAGGCATCGTCCTTG
>JBFWSD010001112.1:0-3107 GCA_050248575.1 Gemmataceae bacterium | reverse complement strand
GATCCGTTGAGTTTGTGCAGGAGAAGCAGCAAATCTTTGCGGTGGGCGATCATGGTATCGCCATGTGGAACGGGCTGCCCGTGGAAAAGCTCCAAGGACAGCCCGAGCAATAACGTAGGTGCGTCGCGCGTCGTCGCGCTACTTCTTCTCTTCGTCTTTTTTGGTTTTGAGGGCATCGACCTCGGCCTGGGCCCGTTCGACGGCCTTCTTGGCCTCGTCGAGTTTCTTCTGGGCGTCGGCGAGGACCTTGGCGGCGGCGGCCTTATCGGCCTCGGCCTTGCTCAGGGCCTTCCTGGCTTCTTCGAGCTTCTTCTCAGGGGCAAGGTTGTCGGTGTTGATGCGCGGTTGATCCTTGGGGGCCAGCTTGCCCGACATGAGGTCGTACATGAGAGGCAGCACGGTCTCGGAGGGGATGGCATAGCTTTCGGTTCGGCCCGCGCGGGCGATGTTGATGCCGATGACGCGGCCTTCGATGTCGACGAGCGGCCCGCCGCAGTCGCTGGGCTTGATTACCGAATCGTGCTGGAGCACGCGCGGGAAGCCGTTACGGCGATCGCTGAGTTCGCTGCCCAGGCGGTTCTGGAAGTCGCTGCGGTTGGCAGGGCGGCGGCCCAGGGTAGCCGTCACGTCGATTTCTTTTTCGCCACGCTTGATGCGCAGTTCGATCTTGTCGCCCGGCTTCAGCTTGCCAATCATGTCGACCAGGCTTTCGGGCTTGTCGACTTCCTTCTTGGCACAGGAGAGAATGAGGTCGTCGACCTTGAGGCCCGCCTTGGCGGCGGCGCTGCCCGGCACGACCTGGCTGATCTTCACGCCGCCGCCATCCGGTTCCATGCTGACGCCGAGGAAGCCGGAGGTGGGAGCGGGGGCCGTACGCCGCGTGGACATATCGCGCGCCGCGACACTGACCACGCCGATGGCGACCGGTTCAGCCACGATGCCGGCGCTGGCCACCCAGTGCCCGACCGGTGCGACCTGGCTTTCTTGCCACTTAACGGCGACGAGGCCGCGGGCCTCGATCTTGAGGAGGGCCAGGTCAAAAGTCTCATGGACCCCGACGATGCGGGCCTCGTGCTCGCGTCCATCTTTCAGGCGGCAAACCAGCACGCCGTCCAGTTCGCTGGCCTTGGTGAGGATCCAGCCCTCGGGGCCGACGATCGTGCCCAGAGCGATGTCTTTGCCCTCGGCGCGGATGCGCACGGTGCTGTGGCTGGCCTTGTTGATGACGTCCTTGAACAGCCCGGTAACCTTCGGGCTGCTCTTGAGGAACTCTTCGACGCTGCCCCCCTTGGAGCGGCCGCCGCGCTGCGCTTGCGCCGCCGGCGCCAGGCTGAACAGCAAGGACAGAGCGATCGCCAGAATACCGAGGCAGCGAGCAGGTGTGCGGATCATCGGAATCTCCGTAGGGCGCGACACGATGAACGAGGCGGATCGGTTCAGGTGTGATCAACGTTTGCCGAGGGTGAGGTCGAGGTTGAGGGTCTCGTCGCCGCGACGGACCTCGAGCTTGACCTTGTCGCCGGGTTTTTTCTTCTTGAGCAAGTCGCCCAGATCGCCGTAGCGTTTGAGGTCCTTGCCGTCGAACTTGGTGATGACGTCGTCGTCCTTGAGCCCCGCCTTGGCCGCGGGCGAGCCGGGCAGCACGCGCTGAATGCGGCAAGAGTCGCCTGCTTCGGGGTCGCCTTCCACGCCGACATAGGGCAGGTCCTGCGGTTCAATTTCCTCGCTCGCGACCAGCTTGTCCCAGGTGTCGCGGTAAGTGTCGACCGGGACGTGGACGTTGGACTCGATGGAATTGCCGATGCGGCTGTGAATGCCGATGACGCGGCCGTCGAGATCGAAGAGCGGCCCGCCCGAATCGCCCCCTACCAGGGTGCAATCGGTGACGACGGAGTTGTTGGTGGCGCTGAGCACGCGGCCGAGTCGCACGACCGGTGTGCGGCCCTTCTGGTAGCCGCCGGGGTGCCCAATCGCCAAGCACCACTGTCCGCGCTTCAGGTCGGCGGACTTGGCCATCTCGACGAAGGGGTAGTCCCCCTTGTCGGTGATCTTGATCATGCCGCTGTCGATGCCGCGGTTGTAGCCAAGGGTCTTGCCTTTGAGGGTCTTGCCGTCGGGCAGCAGGATGGTGACGTCGCGGCCCGGCTTGCCGGAGACGTGGCCCGCGGTGAGCACGTAGCCATCCTTGCTGACGATGACGCCGCTTCCTTGCCCGGGGCCGACGCGCACGCCCACGGTGGCCGGCACAATCTTGTCCAGCACGGCGCGGACCTGCTTCTGGATCGCCTTGAGTTCCTCGAGGCTTTCCGGGGTCTTGTCGAAGCTGGGCTTGTCTTCGGCGCGGAGGGGGGTGAACGTGACGAGCAAAACGAGGAGTGCCGGGGTCCACCGCGCCGGCAGGTTCAGGTGCGCGAAGGCCATCTCATCTCTCCTGCGTCCAGTAGTGGCGCAACATGACTCTACCCAATCTAGACCGATTTCCTTTCTGATTCTAACAAAAAATGCGCAACGGGAGTGTAAGGAGCATCATGCCGATGCCTATTCGCTACAACCAGTCAGGTAAGGGGATGAACGAGTGGTGAGAGGGCCGATCCGAACCGCCTTGGCCCCGCGCGCTGGGATGGGGCCAAGGCGGTCTGGCTAGGCCGCGCTGGCCGTGGGCGATTCGGCCAGTCGGCCTCGATGTTTTGATCCATCCTCAATCCAGAACGACGCCGTCTTTCACCATTCCATTGACAAGGGTTTTTGCTAGTATCCGACTTTCTGATCTTGGAAATTCACATGACTTCGTCGGCGGGCTGGCAGACAATACTGCCGCCTACCGGAAACGGATGATGTAAGACGGCGCCGTTAAACCAGACGAAGATCCAAACTCGACGTCTTCGACCTTGCTCGAGCAGGCACGTGCCAGTGACCCCATCGCCTGGGAGAAGCTGGTCTACCTGTATACGCCCCTGATCCATCTGTGGATCCGGCGCAGTCGACTGCAAGAGGCAGACAACGAGGACCTGGTTCAAGAAGTGTTCCGGGCCGTGAATCGCGGGTTGGCCGGTTTCAACCGCCAGCAAGGAGGTTCGTTTCGCAGCTGGCTGCGGACCTTCACCACC
>JBFWSD010001111.1:0-3114 GCA_050248575.1 Gemmataceae bacterium | reverse complement strand
TTTGCGTTCGCGCTTGTAGATCTTGAGGGTGAGGATGCTGCCCGCTTCCAGCTTCTCGGTGCTGTGGAGGCCGATCCCGCCCGTGGAGATGTTGGCGACTTTCACGAGCAAGACCGGTTCGAAGATGCGGCTGCCCACTCTGGGCACCCTCGCTTCCAGCACACAAGCATAGCGGATCGACCGGCGCTGCTCTGCAATCTCTGACGACGGATTCATCATTCCCCTTTCGCTGGTGCCGGGCGACATGCCTCGCTCCACCATAGAACACGATCGGCGCGGCGCGTCTGGTGAATACCCTGGAGCGGATCGTTTTTGTGGAAAATAGGGCCAGGCACAACCCGGGTATTTCCGGTCAAACCCTGGTGGCGGCGTGTTACTCATCTGCGGATAGGTTGAAGTCCACGCGCTTGACCTCGGGCTGTAGCGTGATGTTCCGAAGTACCTTTGGCTGCCGCAGCGACTCGTGCCAGTAGACCAGTTCGAGCGCGACGCCGGTGGGAGCCCCTTCGATCCGATAGGTGCCGAAATCGGCCTGGCCGCCGCTGGAAACGGCGGCAAACGGATGATCGAAAACCCAGACGTAGGCAGACATCCACGGATGGATGTTGCAGACGAATCGGATCAGGTCTTCGCCGCCAGCCCGGTCGAGCGGGCCGCTGTGGAAGTCGATCTGTAGTGGGCCGCTGCTGAGCGAGCGTCCGGGTATGGAGTTGATACCGGTGCTACTGCTCCAGCCGGCGACGTGCGCGATCGGCGCGGAGTTCTTGATCGTGAAGGTCTGTCCGGTTCCCGTCAGCTTTCTTGTGTCAGGTTCGAATCGATCGGGCCAGAGCACTGCCACGTGAGGCTCGAACGCACAATACGGGCTGTCCAGCACGACCGGCTTGATGCCGGCTACCGCGTCCGCGGGCAGCTGATAATACTTGCCTTCGCTCTCGCGGAGCCAGACGACCACGTTGGCCAGCCCGTGCTCAGGGCCAACCAGCCACGTTTCCGAGGAAGTGCGGCCTTTGAGGCAATGTTCAAAGTCCTTCGTGCCATTGGCCTTGAACTGCTCTCTGAGATCAACGGGAGATGGCACCTTGCCCGTCACGCTGACGCGGCCCGTCAAAGTCGCAGTGCGGGCCGGGTCGATGACGATGGGCGTGCCCTTGAATTGCGGCCGGGCCTGCTTGGCAGGTTCGCTCGGTTGCGGAATAGCAGGCTGCCGCACATCGTCAAGCACCAGCAAGAAGTACAGCCCCAGGCACAGGGCCACTACCAAGATGAACATTGCTAGCGGGCTGACCCTGAACATGCGGCACTTCTCATGGAGGTGTTCGGATTGCACGCCCAGTTCTCGATCCACAGAACAGTCTACCGCACGAGCGACCTCGGGCCATCTTCGCCTCAGGGTAGGCTATGGCAATCCCGCCTCTTTCGCGCTACAATCGCCTTGGCTTGCATGAACTCCTTGAGGGATCGCCCATGATCTGTCAAAACTGCGGCATCGAGGCGCCCACGAAGTATGTTGCCTTCTATCAGAATATCGGTCTGCTGATTCTACGCATGTCGAAGGGGGTGGAGGGCGAACTGTGCAAGCCCTGCATCCATCATTTCTTCTGGGAGTTCACGATGATGAACCTCATCGTGGGCTGGTGGGGCGTCATCTCCTTGATCGTTACCCCCTTCTTCATCCTCAACAACATCGTCCGCTATCTGTTCTGCCTGGGCATGGCGAGTTCCGCCGAAGGGGCCGTGCGGCCCATGTTGACCGAAGAGGTGGCCGAGCGGCTTGGTCCCTACACCGAGGAGTTGTTCCGGCGCATCGGCGAGGAGGAACCGATTGATGACGTGGTCAGAGACATCGGCGAACGGGCCGATGCCACCCCGGGCCAGGTTTGCCTCTACCTCCGCGCCGTGATCGAAGCGGCCCGGAATCAAGCCGAGTGAAACGCTCATGAATCGAATCACTTTTCCAGGCAATCCATGGCCCGCAGGGCACGGCATCAAGCAATTCGAGTGGTCGGGTCGACTCGAACCGGAAACCGGACTGTGGTTCGATCTGCACCTTTGTTCCGAGGACTATTACGCCGAAGATGAAGCCGAAGAGGAGGAGGACGATAACAAGGAAACCAGCGACTGGAAGTCAAAGGTAGTCTGGAGCAACTATCACGAGTGCACTTTGTCGTCTTCCTGCTGGGGCCACGCCGGTTTTCTGGTGGCTACCCGAAGTAAGCAGTTGGATTTCAGCAAGCTGGGCACGCGGGCGTTTCGTGTCGATCGGCTGCCCGCGCCCGAGCCGGAAGATCGAGCGTTCGGCATCTATCTTCTGGGGCATGACGGGGTTGCCGACCACCGTCTGCAATTCAGTCCCAGGCGAGGCAAGAGCAAGAATGACTTCGATCTCGACTGGAAGGGCAAGATTGCCCTCGAATACGCCGGCAATGACGAATTCGAGTTCAAGTTTCATGCGCACCTCAGGCACATTCACTTCGCCGGCTTTCGTGTGCCGAAAGGGACGAAGCAGGCCGCGGCCCTCGACTTGCTGGCCCCGTTCATCGCTGGCAAGACCCGCTACCGGTCCAGCCGACGAAAGGGGGAACTGTGGCTCGTACCGATGTGATCGTCTAACCTCTGCACTGCCCGCTGCATTGCTTCTCACACCCAGCCTTCCTTGGGCGCCTCGGCGCCGAACCAGCGCTCGGTGACCACCTTCTTGCGCGTGTAGAAGGCCACCGCGTCCGGGCCGTGGGCGTGCAGGTCGCCGAACAGCGAGGCCTTCCAGCCACCGAACGAGAAGAAGGCCATCGGCGCGGGCACGCCGAGATTGATGCCGAGCATGCCTGCCTGGATGCGGGCACGGAACTCGCGCGCCGCCGAGCCCGATTGCGTGAACAGCGACACCGAGTTGCCATAGCGGCTCAGGTTGGCGACGTTGATGGCCTCGTCGAGATTCTTCACACGCAGTACGCTGACCACCGGGCCAAAGATCTCCTCGCGGGCCACGAACATCTCCGGCTTCACGTTATCGAACACCGTGGGGCCAACAAAGCAGCCATCCGGGTAGTCCGCCACCTTGGGGCCGCGGCCATCGAGAAGAAGCTTGGCCCCTTCCTTCACGCCGCGCTCGAC
>JBFWSD010001110.1:0-3114 GCA_050248575.1 Gemmataceae bacterium | reverse complement strand
AGCCGAATCGCGTGCAGCAGATCCTCTATGGCGGCACGTTGCAACCTTACATCTGCGCCGACCTGATCGGCAAGACCCTGGTGGAGAAGACGGGCAGCCGTGCCAACCTGATCGTGTGCGACCGGGCACCGATCCTCGCCTTGCGTCAGCATGTCGAGGTGCCGGTGCTGTGGCTGCCCGGGGAAGGGGAGCGGCCGGAGGAGATGTCACTGGCCGCGCCTGTCAAGAACACGGAGCCCGCGGTCTACCGCCACGCGAAGTTCGAGGCCGACGCGAAGACGGTTGCCGAGTATCTCGATCACCTCGACGGGACTGTCGACCTGGCGGAGCCCTTTGCCCGCGTCCGCGAGGCCATCAACGAGGCCCGCAAGTTCGGCGTCTCGAGCCGATCGGCGTGATGTCCCGTTTTGAAGTGAACACAGATCAGACGGATGCGACCGATGACACCGGATCAATAACGGATGCAGGATCCGCATAGCAAACAGTCATGATCTTGCTTGCGAGGGAATCGCCCGATTCGCCCGCGGACTGCGTGCGCGGATGCGCGCGGATTCGTGCAACGTCGGTAAACGTGATAATCTGCCGCGACAGATCCGCGAAAATCCGCGCTCAGTCCGCGTTCATCCGCGGGCGCTTTTTGATGGAAGATTTGGTTGCGGCTTGGCCGCGTTCATCCGTCGTTCCGCGCCGGTCCGTGTTCTGAAGTATCGCCATTACAATCGGTTGCGGCAGTCATTGCCCAATCTCCCGAAGGGATTTCGACGCTCAATTCCCCTTGACGCTCTTTTCCAGCCCAGCTAGATTGACGCTGTTGAACTGGCGACCTTGGACGGGCAGCCCGAGACCTTGCGTGGGTCGCGGGCGTTTATTATGTTCGTCCCGGTCGCCCTTCAGGGCGCATTCGCGATGTCACACCTCTTTTTCGCCGTTCCACCGGCATAGGATGCAGCATGGCCCGTACCTCAGTCGTCGGCCTGCAATGGGGCGACGAGGCCAAGGGAAAGATCGTCGACCTCCTCTCGGACGAGCACGACTTCGTGGTCCGCTACAATGGCGGTGCCAACGCCGGTCACACCGTCGTCGCGGGGGGTAAGACCTACAAGCTCTCACTGCTTCCCACCGGGGTCTTGAAACCTCAGCTGCGCTCGGTGATCGCCAACGGCGTGGTCGTCTATCCGCCCCGCTTCCTTGAAGAGATCGAGAGCTTGAAGTCGGCCGGCATCCCGGTCGGCGCCAACTTGTTGCTCAGCGATCGCGCCCACGTCATCTTTCCCTATCACATGGAGGAGGAGCGGCTCAACGAGCAGGGCTCCGGGCAGACCATTGGCACCACCGGCCGGGGCATCGGCCCGTGCTATCAAGACAAGGTGGGCCGCGTCTGTGCCATCCGCGTCGGCGAACTGCTCCACGAGAAGCACCTGCGCGAACGCCTTGGCGCGATCGTGCCGCGCAAGAACAAGCTGTGCGGCGCCTTCTCGAGCGAGGCCAAGAGCTTCGACGTCAAGCAACTCGCCGACGAATATCTTGGCTACGCGGCCCAGCTGAAGCCGTTCGTCGCCGATACCACGCAACTCTTGCTCGACGCGCTCAAGCAGAAGAAGCGAATCTTGTTCGAGGCCGCGCAGGGCAGCTTGCTCGACGTCGATCACGGCACCTACCCGTACGTCACCAGCTCGAACAGTTGCCCGGCGGGGATCTGGAGCGGCTCGGGCGTGCCTTCGCGCTATCTCGATCGCGTGGTCGGCATCATCAAGGCTTACACCACGCGGGTGGGCCGCGGGCCATTTCCAACCGAGCTCGACGACGGCCCGGACGGCATGGGCGAGAAGATCCGCAAGGCGGGCCGCGAGTACGGCACGGTGACCGGCCGCCCGCGCCGTTGCGGCTGGTTCGATGCGGTCGCGGTGCGCTACACCGCGGCCCTTGGCGGCGTCGATGAGCTTAGCCTGATGCTCCTCGACGTGCTCAGCGTCGCCCCCGAGATCAAGGTCTGCACGGCTTACGAGGTGGATGGGCACAAGCTCGACTTCTTCCCGAGCGACCCGCTCGTGCTGGAGAAGGTCAAGCCAGTGTACGAGACGCTGCCCGGCTGGCAGACCGACATCGGTTCGGCCCGCAAGCTGGCCGACCTGCCCGCGCCGACGCGCAAGTACATCGATCGGCTCAGCGCCCTGATCGACAAGCCGATCAGCGTGGTCTCGATCGGCCCGGACCGCGAACAAACGATCTGGAAGAAGGACTGAGACATTCCCTGAAAGGGCCCCGGATGGCAAGTACGACGACAGTAGGTTGTCGAGAGCACGCGGTGGCAGTCGGGCTGGATCCCGACCAGTTGCCCCGCCACGTGGCAGTCATCATGGACGGTAATGGCCGCTGGGCGAGGCAGCGTGGCTTGCCGCGTGTGGAAGGGCATCGCCGCGGCGTGAAGAGCGTGCGTGCCACCATCGAGGAATGTTGCCGGCTGGGCATTGGCCAGCTCACGCTTTATTGCCTCAGCGTCGAGAACTGGAAGCGGCCCAAGACCGAGCTCGACTTCCTGATGACGCTCTTGAGCAAGTACCTGATCGACGAGCGGCCCGAGATCATGGACCAGAACATTCGCTTCACGGTGATCGGCCGCCGCGAAGGGCTGCCCGCCAAGGTCTTGCGCGAGATCGACGAAAGTCTCCGCGTCAGTGCGAACAACACGGGCATGGTGCTGACGCTGGCCATCAACTACGGCGGCCGCACCGAGCTCGTGGACGCCGTGCGGGCCATTGCCCGCCAGGTGAAAGACGGCAAGCTCGACCCCGACAACATCGAGGAAGACACCATCGAGGGCTCGCTGTACACGGCGGGCATGCCCGACCCCGACCTGCTGATCCGCACCGCCGGCGAGATGCGCGTGAGCAACTACCTGCTGTGGCAGATCTCGTATGCCGAGCTGTGGGTGACCGAGAAGTGCTGGCCCGACTTCGATGCGGCGGCCCTGCACGAGGCCTTCCGTGACTTTGCCCAGCGCGAACGCCGCTTCGGCGGGCTGAAATGAGACTCGACGCGCATGTTGCGAACGCGCTTGTGGATGGGATCGATCCTGGCCGGGCTGGCGGGCGGCGCCTTGCTCCTCGACGAGCA
>JBFWSD010001109.1:0-3118 GCA_050248575.1 Gemmataceae bacterium | reverse complement strand
CCATCGGTCAAGCGGACGCGGACGCTGGAACTGCCCCGCACCACGTGATGATTGGTGACGAGGAAGCCATCGGGGGTGAAGAGTACGCCGGAGCCGGAGCCTTGCTGGCGGCCCGAGCCGCTGCGCAGGTTGACCACGGCGGGCCGGAGCGTCTCGGCCACGCGCATGACGACGCGCGAATAGGCGTCGAGAGCTTCGCCCTCCGAAGGAAACGGGTCGGGCCTGCCCGGCTGGGACATGGGTGTGGAATCGTCGTTGATGAACTCGTGCCAGATATTCGCCATGATGGTTTCCCCGATGGGCGAGGTTCACTTCATTCTACGCGGCCCGCCAACTGTTGATGACGTCGGACGATTCGTGAAGATTCTGGCGAATTGCCATCGATTGCCGAGAATTGATTTCCATTCACGTTGCTTTCGCTATCCTGACATGACATGAGTACCAGCAGCGAGTTACATCGCGTGGTCATCATCGGCGGCGGCTTCGGCGGTCTGCGGACGGCGGTCTACTTGCGACGGGCTCCCGTTCAGGTCACGCTCATCGATCGCCGCAACTTTCATCTTTTTCAGCCGCTCCTGTACCAGGTGGCAACCGGGACGCTGTCACCGGCCAATATCGCTGCCCCCATTCGCGACGTGCTCAAGTGGCAACAGAACTCCGAGGTGCTGCTCGGGCAGGTCGTCGATTTTGACATCGACGGGCGACGCGTCCTGCTTTCCGACGGCGAGGTCCCCTACGATTCGCTGGTGGTGGCCGCTGGCATGCGCAACCATTACTTCGGCCATGACGACTGGGCGAAGAAGGCGCCGGGTCTCAAGTCGATCGAGGATGCGACGCTGATGCGCCGCAACATCCTGATCGCCTTTGAGGCCGCCGAGCGCGAGACGGATCCGGTCAAGCGCAGCGCCTGGTTGACCTTTGTGGTGGTGGGGGGCGGCGCCACCGGCGTCGAACTGGCCGGGCAGATCGCCGAGATGGCCCGCCACACGCTGCGCCGCCAGTTCCGTCATTATCAGCCCGACCAGGCCAAGGTCATTCTCGTGGAAGGGGGCGAACGCATTCTCAGTTCGTTCCATCCCAAGCTGTCGGAGAAGGCCACGCGCCGTCTGCAAAGCGACGGCGTCGAGGTCCGCACCGGCGTGTTCGTGACCGACCTCGCCGACGACCATGTGGAACTGAAGATGGGGGACAGCACGGAGCGCATCGCCACGCACACGGTGCTCTGGGGCGCGGGAGTGAAAGGCTCGGAACTTGGCGAGAAGCTGGCTGAACGAACGGGCGCCGAACTGGACCGCATGGGCCGCGTCAAGGTACAGCCCGATCTGAGTCTGGCCAATCACCCGAATATTTTTGTGATAGGCGATTTGGCCTGTCTGCTCGATGCCGAGGGCAAGCCGCTCCCCGGCGTGGCCCAGGTGGCAATGCAGCAAGGCAGGTATGTGGCCCGCTTGATCCAGGGGAGGCTGCGCAAGCAGGAGCCGCCCGCTCCTTTCTGCTACAGCAACAAGGGCAGCATGGCGGCAATTGGCCGCAACGCCGCGGTTGTCGAGAAGGGCGCGCTGCGTATTTCCGGCTTCCTGGCGTGGCTCATCTGGTTGTTCATCCATATCCTTTTTCTTGTGCAGTTCCAGAATCGCGCCGCCGTCATGTTCCAGTGGGCGTGGAACTACTTCACGCGCAACCGCGCGGCGCGGCTTATCACGGGCAGAGTCGTGCCCGTGCTGCCCGATGCAGTGCCTGCCGAGCAGGGCGCGACGGGCCCGACCAGCACGTCTGGTTGACCGCGGGCAGTCTCATATAACTGCCGACATGAAGCTCCAGGACGGAGTTCGCCAAGTGGAGTTCGCCGCCGCCGTGACGGCGAAGCGTGTAACGGAAACCACCGCTTGACACCTGGAGAGCAGCGTGATCAGCGCACTACTCTTCGCCGCCGACCTCCCCACCGCCGACTCCTTGTCGGTCTTCGATCCTGCTTCTCCGCCCGCTTACTCCATCCGCGAGTTGTTCTGGCTGGTGCTTGGCATCACCGGCTTCATCTTCATCCTCGTGGAAGGAATGCTGGTCTACTGCTGGTTCCGCTTCCGCACACCGCGCCAGGGGGACGACGGTCACGAACCGCCGCAGATCTACGGCAGCAACCCGGTCGAGGTGGCCTGGACGGTGGCCCCCTTGCTCATCGTCTTCGTGCTCTTCCTCCTGGTCACGCGCACCGTCTTCGATGTGCACAAGATCGATCCGCCGGAAGGGGCTCTGGAAATCACCGTGGTGGGGCACCAGTGGTGGTGGGAATTCCGCTACCACGATCCCGACGATCCGCATCGCCGCATCGTCTGCGCCAACGAAATGCACGTGCCGGTGGATCGGCCTGTATTCCTGCGTCTCGAATCGGTGGACGTGATTCACAGCTTCTGGATCCCGCGCCTGGCGGGCAAGATGGACGTTGTGCCGCACCACACCAACGTGCTCTGGTTCAACGCCGAAAAAGCCGGACTGTACCAGGGCCAATGCGCGGAATACTGCGGCAACCAGCACGCCAACATGCTGCTCAACGTCTACGTGGACGACGACAGCACCTTCAACAAGTGGTTCGAGAACCAGAAGCAGCCCGCCCGCACAGAGCCTGTCAAGGAAGACCTCGAGTCCTTCGAGGCGGGCCGCGACCTCTTCCTGAAGACCGCCTGCGTCAACTGCCACACCGTGCGGGGCACCTTTGCCAAGGGGACGTTTGGCCCCGATCTCACGCACCTGATGAGCCGCAAGACGATTGCCTCCGGGCTGCTGCTCAACGATCCACAGCACTTGCACGACTGGGTCGACAATCCCCAGGCTACCAACATGAAACCGGGCTGCTGGATGCCCAGCTTCCATCTCACGCAGAAGGAAGTAGCCAGCATCGTGAACTATCTGAAGGAACTTGATTGACGCCCTGGGCCAACGGCACAGCGAACTTCGCGGAGCAAGACATGGCGATTGCTGAGCACGAAACCCGCAGCGAAACCGCAGCCCAGCCCCCGCTGGTCACCATCCTCCATGACTGGGTGACCACGGTCGATCACAAGAAGCTCGGCATCATGTATCTTGCCGCCTCGCTGGTCTTCTTCGTGGTGGGCGGCATCGA
>JBFWSD010001108.1:0-3119 GCA_050248575.1 Gemmataceae bacterium | reverse complement strand
GTTTCCGACCTGAATGACCTGCGCGGCTTGACGGAACTCACTTCCCTCGACCTGCATGGCTCCAAGATCAAGGATCGTGGCCTGGATGACCTCAAGCGGTTGAAAGAGCTAGAGTACCTCAACCTCAGCGACACCGAGTTCAACGACCGGGGCCTGGACGCACTGGATGAGATGAAGAAACTCAAAACATTGTTCCTGGCCAAGACCAAGGTGACGGATCGAGGCTTGGAATCGCTGAAGAAGATGTCCGCGTTACAACTGCTCGATCTAACTGGCACACGCATCACGGATCGAGGGTTGGAACATCTGGCGACCCTGAAACTCCACACCCTCATCCTCCGCGACACCAAGATCAGCAACAAGGGGGCCGATGTCCTCAAGGAAATGACCGGCCTCAAGCTCCTCGACCTCAAGAATACCCGGATCAGCGGTTCGGAGTTGAAGAACCTCGAAAAACAGTTATCCAAGACCAAGGTCGTTCGGTGACGTGGTTCGTTGACCAAACCTAATCTGCGACCTATGTTGTGGCAGAAGCACTGGTGCAGGCCCCAGGTACGTACAAAATCCTGGGACAGCGGGCACCGCTGGGCTACTTGCCTTCCAGGCAGAAGAGTTGCGTGAAGGTGCGCAGGTACATCCGGCCGTGGGCGAGGGCGGGAGTGCTGTGGCTGCCTTCGCCCAGCTTGTTGCGGGCCAGCACCTCGAACTTGCGCGCAGCCGACAGCACCACCACCTCGCCGTCGCGCGCGATGCAGTAAAGACGGTTGCCCGCGCACACGGGGGAGCCATAGAAGGAGCCCCCCACGCGCTCGCGCCAGTGGACTTTGCCCGTGTGCACGTCGACGCACGAGCACTGGCCGCCGTCGCTCCACACGAAGAGGAGCTCGTCTTTCGCCAGCGGAGTCAGGCACAGGGGCACGCCCTTGTCGAGGCGATAGATTTCCTTGCCGCGGCTGGATTCGTTGCGCAGCCCGGGCTTGACCGCGATGATCTCGTAGTTGACGGCAAGCCAGCCCGCCGAGCCGAGCACCAGGTCGCCGGCCACGATCGGCGAGCCGATCGGCGATTCCACGTGCCCCTTGCTGAAGACG
Source organism: Gemmataceae bacterium (assembly GCA_050248575.1). Lineage (GTDB taxonomy): Bacteria > Planctomycetota > Planctomycetia > Gemmatales > Gemmataceae > JBFWSD01. Next base: position 2,028 of record JBFWSD010001108.1, on the reverse strand, counting down.
TCGCTTTCCCAGAGCCGCTTGCCGGTGCGGGCATCGAACGAGCTGATGCCGTGTTCGTAGCTGGTGCAGATGACCTCCGGAGTCCCGTTCTTCGGCTGGAAGATGCAGGGGGTGGCCCAGCTGGCCTTGCCGGTGCGTTTGACCTTCCAGGCTTCGCGGCCCGTCTTGCACTCGAGGGCCACGATCGAGCCCGGCCCGTCTTGATCGTTGGGCACGATCAGCAAGTCGCCGACGACGATGGGCGAAGCGCCGAAGCCGTGCCCCGATTTGTACGGGCCAAGATCCACGCGCCACACTTCCTTGCCCGCATGATCGACGGCAGCCACCAGGTATTCCTTGGCATTGCCCCAGGCGACATAGACGTGCTGGTCGTCGACGGCGGGCGTGGCCGAAGCCACACTGTTGTCGCGATGCATGCGGCCCGCTTGCGCGCCGAAGGAGTGGGTCCAGAGGGTCTTGCCGTCGTCGGCGTCGAGACATTGCAGGAGGCGCTTGCCCGTCTTGTCTTCGGCGCTGGTGACGAAGAGCTTCTTGCCCCAGAGGACGGGCGACGAGTGGCCGGCACCGGGCAGTTTGACCTGCCAGCGGAAATCCTTGTCGCCAAAGCGGGCAGGCAAGTTGTCGGCCTGCCCCAGTCCGGAGCCGTTGGGGCCGCGGAAACGCGTCCAGTCCTGCGCCGAAGCATTGCTAGCGGCCAGTGTTAGCAGCGTCATCACGAGAGTGCGGATGGCGTTCATGGTGCATCCTCAGCCGCAGTGCTGGCGAGCGCTTCGAAGGTATGAGGGAGCCGCACCGGAGCTACTACTTCTTCTTCAGGGAGATCTCGATGTCTTTGATGAGATCCATGATCCTGGGCTTCTCGCTGGCCGGGGCAGTCTTGAGGGCATCTTCGAGGAGTGGAGTGGCTTCGCCGCCCAGCGTGAACTTGTTCTTGTCGGACTGGAAACGCTGGGCCCACAACACGTAGGCAAGCTCGTATTTCCAGAGCCAGTCATCCTTGTTGGTGAGCTTGTATTGCTTGAGAGTCGCCAGGGCAATCTTGAGGGCGTCGCGGCCGCCTGCCAGCTCGGTCTCGCGCTCCTCCTTGGGCAGATTGAGTCGAGAGCGGACGGCATGGGCCAGACCGCGATCGGCATAAGCGCGGGCGCGCAGCTCCGGCCCGGCCTCCGCTTCGGCAAGGATCTCGAGGGCGCGGATGCTGAAACGCGTCAGGTCCTGGGCGCGGCTGGCGGGCTGGATGCCCAGGTCGGATCGATACCGTTCCCAGCGCGGGTTATACAGAAACTCGATTCGCGCCAGCAATAGCTCGAGCTGTTCGGGCTGCGCCTTGGCCGGATTGGCCAGGTAGCCATAAGCCGAGAAGGCGCCGGTCGGATCGTCCATCAGTTCGTGGGCCTGACCGATGAGGCGAAACGCCTGGGCGCGAATGTGGGCATCGTTCTTGTCGGCCACGTTCTTGTACGGGGTCATCTGCAAGGCGTCGTCGAGCGACTTGGCCCGCTTGACGAGCTGCTTGAGCATCTCGAACGTTGCATCGCTGGCAGGGTCGCCGGCGGCTGCCTTGGCGAGCAATTCCTCGATGGCCTTGACCTGGGCCAGCCCAGCGTCGAAACGAAGCTTGAGGCCAGCGGGATTGCCCGGGTTCGCCTTGAGAAACTTACCCGTGGCGGCGATGACCTCGGCATACGGGGTATCGGGGCCAAGCCTGGGCAGACTCTTCGACGCGCCGTCGACGATAATGGCGTGCAAGCGTTCATGGATCGCCTTGGGAAGCTTGTCGCCGCTGTCCGCGAGGAGCTTGCCCGCCTGTTCGAATTCCTTCAGATCGATGAGTTTCTTGACCTCGAGCGCGGCGCTGGCCGAGGCGATGATGCCGGCCGCCTGCTCGGAAGCGTCCCAGACGTTCAGGGCCGTCGCGCTGGTGCGCGCCTGTTCAAATTGTTCGGCTTCGAGATCGGCCTGCGCGTGGGCCAGCCAGGCCTTGGCCAGTCGATCTTTATAGTCGTTCCGGACCATGTCGGGCAGTCC
>JBFWSD010001107.1:0-3124 GCA_050248575.1 Gemmataceae bacterium | reverse complement strand
AGCCGATTGGAACAATGGCCGACGCCGAGCATGATGATCCGGGCATTGCGACTGTTCACGGCGTTGCGCCTCTGCCTTTTCAAGCGGAGAAGTTTGATCTTTTCGTACGGTCGCAGCGGGCGTACCCAAACAGTGTCTTTCATGATGCATCTCCAGGGGCGAAAAACCACGAATCCACCCCTGGAGATGTTCTATTCTGACCGCCCGTTGTCAGCTGTGCCTAAATCTCGTGAAAACCACCGCTTGCGACACGAAAGTTGTCAGCTGAAAACGGCACTAGCTAGCGGGCAGTGGGCGTGGGACTGTCGGCGGGAGTCTGGGTCACGGTGCCCACGACGGCGGGGAGCTTGATGCAGAAGTGGCTGCCGCTACCAGGCTGACTGGTCAGCGTGATCATCCCTCCAGACAGGGCGGCGATGCGCTGGGCGATGGGCAGACCAAGTCCCACGCCGCCGCAGCCCGAGTTGCGGGCGCGGGCGCTGCGATAGAAAGGATCGAAGACGCGGGCCGCTTCATCCGGAGACATTCCCCAGCCCTCGTCGCCGACGGTGAGCTCGACGATGTGGCCCTGGCGGATGCTGCTGAGCGTGATTGAGCTGCCCGGCGGGCTGTACTTGCAGGCGTTCTCCAGCAAGTTATCGAGTAACTGGGCAATCAACGGGGGATGGGCGCGCACGCGGCAGGCGGGCTCGACGTGCAGTTGCAGGTCGCCACCGCGTGACTGGGCCGCCCACTTGGCGAAATAGCCGGGCAGCCAGTTCGACAGGTCGAGCGTCTCCAGTTCGGGGGCAATGGCATCGGCATCGGCGCGGGCCAGGAACAGCAGCCCTTCGACGATCTGGCGGAGTCGGCCCGCTTCTTCGTGCAGGCCATCGAGCAGCTCGCGATATTCTTCGCCCGAGCGCGGCTTGCGGCGGGCCACTTCGATCTGCCCGAGCAGCGCGGTCAAGGGGGTTCGCAACTGGTGCGAGGCATCCCCGGTGAAGCGGCGTTGCGAGGTAAAGGCGTCTTCGAGGCGGCCCAGCAGTTCATTGCAGACGCGGGCCAGGTCGTCCAGCTCATCGCGCGTGCCCGGCTCGGGCAGGCGGCGGCTGAGTTCGGCCGCAGTGATGGAGCGTGCCGCCTGGACCATGTCGGTCAGGGGACGAAGAGCATGGCGGCCCAGAGAGCGGCCGCACAGGGCCGCCGTCAACCAAATCGCCAGCGAGGTGAGCGTGAGCGTCAACAACAGAGCGTTCAGCGTGCTCCACATCGGGGCGCGTGACACGCCGGCCACCAGCACCAGCTGGTGGTACTCGCCCGGGCCGAGCGGATCGGTCTTCGGCTTGACCGCCGCCAGCACGCGCCAGGCTTGCTTCCAGTCGTTGTGTACCCGCAGGCCGCTGGGCTGGGCCGCTGCTGCCTTGATCCAGTCGGTGGCGAAACCGAGGCTGGCAAAGTTCACCGAGCGATCGACCGGTTGCCCATGGCCGTCGAAGACGATCCAGCGGCATTGTTCCGGCGAAGGGTCGTAGCCAATGTTCAGGGGATGCTCGGCCGGATCCCATTCCACGTCGTCCTCGTCCACCTCCACGCCGGCGATCAACGTGGCCATGGTACTGTCGAGGTGATCTTCGAGCTCGTGGGCCAGGTAACGCTCGGCGGTCAGATACAAGGCCAGCGAAAAGCCGATCAGTACCAGCGCGAGCGCCGCCAGGAAAAAGGCCGAGACGCGGGCAGTCAAGCTCATGGCAGCTCCTCGGTGCTGAACAGGTAGCCGCGGCCGCGCAGCGTGTGGATCAGCCGCGGCCCATGCAGTTCCAGCTTGCGGCGTAGCTCCTTCACGTGAACTTCGAGTGTGTTGGAGATACCGTCGTAGCGTTCATCCCACACGGCTTCGTAGATGCGTGTGCGCGACAGGACGCGGCCTGGGTGGCGGGCAAAGAACGACAGCAGCGCGTATTCCTTGGCCGTCAGATCCAGGGGCTGGCCCCCGCGCGAAACATGTTGCCGGGCCAGATCAATCTCGACGTCGGCGTACTTGATGAGCGGGGAACCGGCCCCGTCGCGGCGGCGGGCCACGGCGCGCACGCGGGCCAGCAGTTCCTCGAAGGCAAACGGCTTGCACAGGTAATCGTCGGCGCCGCCATCGAGCCCCTCGACGCGGTCACTCACGGTGTCGCGGGCGGTCAGGAAGAGCACCGGCGTATGGCGATCGCGCTGGCGGAGGCGGCGCAGCACTTCCAGCCCATCGAGCCCGGGCAGCCAGCCATCGAGGATCACCACGTCCCAGTCCTCGCTGGCGAGAGCGAGCCAGCCCGACTCGCCGTCGGCCTGATGAGTGACGGCGAAGCCCTCTTCGCGCAGCCCGCGGGCGATGAAGTCGGCGATGCGCTTCTCATCTTCGATCAGCAGTATGCGTATGGCCATGTTGCTGCCTCGCTTGCCACCGTAATGATAGCAAGGCGCGGTGAGCTCCGAGGCTTTATGAACCCGATTTTATCTTGGCTTCACGGGCATCTCAGGTGGCCCGGCTAGGATTCGGAAGAGTTACCTGACACCAATCGGCAGGAGGTAGAACGATGACTTGCACGTGGAGCCTGAAACAGTTGTGGCGGTTAATGGGCTGGTGGGCGAGGCTGGCCTGGCGTCATCCGCCGCCGCCGCGTCCTTTTCCCATTCACGAGCCGCTGTGGATCCGTTGCGAGCTGGAGTGTCTGCGACGGCAAGGGCTCATGGCGGAGCGGCCCGCCGACGGCATTGACGAGTTCTTGCGCGGCCGCTGGATGTGAATGCGGGCCTCTCAGCCCGCCCAGCTTCCCGTGTTGCGAGCGATCTTGCCGAACTCGGTGCGCATGCCCGCCGCTTCGATCGGGATGGACGGCTATCGACGCTTCTACCGTGAGGCGAACACTGTTGACAACTTCCAGGCGACTTTTCAGAAGTGCTTTGGAATGAGCCAAGAGAGAGCGGAATGGAAGTGGCGAAATGAACATCACCGATTTGTTGAGGCGGAAGATGGAAAGGGGCTATTGTCAATAGTTGTGGATGACATCAGGCGGCGGCCTCTTGTTTTTCTCCATCCACGAAGGCGATGCCCGCGATCACATCGGCCAGGAGGGCGGTGCCATTCAAGGCCCGCTAG
>JBFWSD010001106.1:0-3127 GCA_050248575.1 Gemmataceae bacterium | reverse complement strand
GCTACGCGAAGGGGATCGTGCTGACCCTGGCCAACGATGTCATCGGCACCGGTCCCCGTCTGCAGTTGCTCACCGTTGACGCTGAGGCTAATCGACGCATCGAGGATGCGTTCCTGCAGTGGGCCAGGGCGGTGAGGTTGGCCGAGAAGCTTCGCACCATGCGAATGGCTCGCGCCGTTGACGGCGAGGCCTTCACGATCCTGATCAACAACCCGAAGTTGGCCACACCAGTGCAGCTCGATCTGCGTGCAGTCGAGGCCGATCAGGTCTGCACGCCAGACCTTAACTCGGTCACGACGAACGCGATCGATGGCATTGTCTTCGACGGGGCCGGCAACCCTGTCGAGTATCACGTCCTCAAGCAGCATCCGGGAAACTTGGGCACGCGGCTATTCGGGGACTACAGCCGCCTGCCGGCCGCTTCGATGATGCACTGGTTCCGAACCGATCGACCGGGCCAGGCGCGCGGCATCCCGGACATCACGCCGGCGCTGCCATTGTTTGCCCAGCTACGGCGTTTCACTCTTGCGGTAATCGCAGCAGCCGAGACGGCGGCTGATTTCGCAGCGTTTTTGCACACTAACGCACCGCCCAACGGCGAAGCCGATGCCGCCGAGCCCTTCGAGTCGCTCGAGATCGAGCAACGCATGTTGACGACGCTGCCCGCTGGTTGGGACGTGAGCCAGTTGCGGGCCGAGCAACCGGCCACTGCCTACGCCGAATTCAAGCGTGAGATCCTGAACGAGATTGCACGCTGCCTGAATATGCCCTTCAACGTCGCGGCAGCGAATAGCTCGGGCTACAACTACGCCTCTGGGCGCCTCGACCACCAAACCTACTTCAAGTCGATCCGTGTCGAGCAGGCGCATCTTGAAATCACTGTTCTAGATCGTGTCTTCGCCGCGTGGCTGGATGAGGCAGCGTTGATCCCCGGTCTGCTTCCGGACGGCCTTGGTCCGTTCTTCGCCTGGCCGCATCAATGGTTCTGGGACGGCATGGAACACGTTGATCCCGCCAAAGAAGCCAGCGCCCAGGCCACTCGGCTCACGAGCCACACCACAACGCTTGCGGAGGAATATGCGAAGCGTGGTCGCGACTGGGAAGCAGAATTGCGCCAGCGTGCCAAGGAGGTGGCGTTGATGAAGGAGTTGGGACTGCAACCGGAAGATGTGAACTCCGTGCCGGGAAGCGAACCGGCTGCTGCAGCGTGAGATTTCTTGACCGTTGCCTGGGAGATCCCTGATGAAGCGAACCGAGACGAACAAGCAGGTCCTTTTCACCTGTGCCCCGAAGTGGCTCGAAGCGGAAGCGGGGCCGGACGGCCAGCCGAACGGGCTGCCCCGATTCTCGATGGTCGCCTACACGGGTGGGCCGATGCGCCTGAGTGGTTGGCGCTTCCCGGTCGTGGTCGATCTAGCCGGCCTGGCGATACCGTCCCCCAGCCGCCCGATTCGTCTCGGTCACGACGCAAGCCACGGCGTCGGTCACACGGACACGGTCAATGTCGAGAACGGCAAGCTGGTCGCCAGCGGCGTGGTCTCGCGCGACACGGCGGCCGCCCGCGAGGTCGTGGCCAGCTCGCGGAACGGCTTCCCGTGGCAGGCTTCGATCGGCGCGGCCGTCGAGGAAGCCGAGTTCATCCGCGAGAACCAGACCGTCACCGTCAACGGTCAAGAATTCGCTGGCCCCCTTAACGTCGTGCGCAAGGGCGTGCTGGGGGAGATCAGCTTCGTGGATCTGGGCGCGGACATGCAGACGAGCGCCCGCGTGGCGGCCAAGGCCCCGGGAGAGAACGTGGAGCCGCCGAGCAATCCGCAGCCCCCATCTATCGTGACGCCCGCACCGACGACGAGCGCAGTCACGGAACTGCGCGACGAATTGGCCGCCGAAACCGAGCGCATCAACGGCATCCGGTCCATCTGTGGTGGCAAGCATCCCGAGATCGAAGTGCAGGCCATTCGCGATGGCTGGAGCTTGGACCGGTGCGAGCTGGAAGTCCTTCGCGCCAACCGCCCCACTGGCCCGAACATCATGCCCAGCATCGATACGACCGTGACATCCAATCTGCTCGAGGCGGCTTGTGCCATCGTGGGCAAGATTGGCCGCCCTGAGAATCACTTCGACGAAGAAACCTTGGAGCGGGCCAGCAAACGTTATCCGAGGGGCATCAAGTTTCAGCAACTGCTTCTGGAGGCGGCCTGGGCGAACGGTTATCCCGGACGCCTCTATGGCGATCCCCGCGACATCATGCGCTACGCCTTCGGTCAACACGTCCATGCTGCGTTCTCGACCGTGAACATGGCCGGCATCCTGTCCAACGTCGCAAACAAGTTCTTGCTCGAAGGCTTCTTCTCCGTGGAGCGCACCTGGCGCAACATTACCGGCATCCGGAACGTTTCCGATTTCAAGACCGTCACGAGCCACCGCCTCATCGGCAAAGACGAATTTGAAAAGGTGGCCCGGGGCGGCGAGCTCAAGCACGGCAACCTTGGGGAAGAGACGTATACAAACAAGGCCGACACCTACGGCCTTGAGTTGCTCATCGATCGCTACGACATCATCAACGACAATTTGAACGCAATCACCACGGTGCCGCGCAAGCTGGGCCGAGGCTCGGGCCTCGCCATCAACGACGTGTTCTGGAGCACGTTCCTCAACAACGCCAGTTTCTTCACGGCCGGCAACAAGAATTTCATCTCCGGCGCCACCACGGCGCTGGGCATCGACGGGCTGACCGCCGCCGAGATTGCCTTCATGGAGCAAGTGGACTCCGACGGCAAGCCACTCGGCATCATGCCGGCCGTACTGCTCGTGCCCCCGAGCTTGAACGCCATCGGCTCGCAACTGTTCAAAGCGTTGGAGCTCAGGGACAACGCCCCCAATGCGAAGTATCCGGTCACCAACCCGCACCAGGGCAAATACCGCGTCGAAGTCAGCCGCTACCTGTCCAACAGCAAGTACACCGGCAACTCGCAGAAGGCGTGGTACCTGCTGGCCGACGCCAACGACCTGCCCGTCATCGAGGTTGCCTTCCTCAATGGTCAGGAGTCGCCAACCATCGAGACGGCCGAGGCCGACTTCAACAAGCTCGGAATTCAGCTTCGCGGCTACTCGGACTTTGGAGTCG
>JBFWSD010001105.1:0-3129 GCA_050248575.1 Gemmataceae bacterium | reverse complement strand
GCTTGCCGTCATCGGTCTGAAAGATCCAGCCCTTGTAGCCGGTGACGGGCCGCCCGTTGTGATCGACGGCGTCACGGGCCCATTTGCCGCCGCCCCCGGAATAAAGCCCGACACTCTCTTGATAGCCGTGCGTGGAAGGTCGGCCGTCGTTATGCCACTTGCCCACGTAGCCGGTGGCATAGCCCGCTTTGCCGAGCGTGGCGGCCCAGCGCGGCAGGACCGGATCAATCTTCTTGCCAAAGTCGAGCACGCCATTCTTGAAGCCACTGCAGCCCGTCAGGATCTCGGCGCGGCTAGGCGTGCAGATCGGATTGGCACACACACAGCGCGAGCAGGCCGCCCCTTCCCTGACGAGGCGATCAAGGTTTGGCGTGCGGATATGCTTGTTGCCCAGCGCCGCAATCGTGTCGGGCCGCTGATCGTCGCTGACCAGCACCAGGATGTTGGGGCGTTTGCTGCCCTCGGCCGCAGTGGCCGGCGTCGTTGCCCACAAGACCAGGACGACCGACGCCGTGGAGAAAAGTGCGTTCATCGTCTGGACCTCCTGGGTGGTTGCCGCTTGCTGCCGCAGGCTGAGTTGCTTAGCCCTCCGGCGTGTCGAGGATTTGCTGCAAGCGTTTGGCCAATTCGGGCGGGAATCGCGCCGGCCACGCCGCGTCGATGAGTCGAACATCGACGAGGTCGCGCAAATGAGTGCGGTCTTTATCGCGGTTGGACATGAGCTTCATCAGCACCAGCGTTTCCAGCGTGATGACCCGGAAATTGGCCGGATCGTCGACGGTCTGGATCTCCGGGGCGGGCAAGAGATGCTCGGGCCGCGCCTTTTCGCCCGCGAACTGAAGGTGTATGGCCTCGCTAGGTTTGCCCGCAGCGCCATCGCGGAACATGACCACGTCCAGCAATTCGTCGTACACGAAACCGGCTTGCTCGAGAGCCGCCTTGATCGCGGGCAGATCTTCGCGGCGCACCAGCAAGTCGATGTCGCGCGTATTGCGCACCGCACCTTCATCGACGGTGGCAACCCAGGACGCAACCGCGTTGCCGCCGATGACGGCATATGGGACTCCGACCTGGTTGAGGGCGGCGGTTGCTCGCAGAAGGCGATCGCGAACCTTGGCCACGGCGCGCTCCATGCGGTCGAGGATATCGGGGCCCATTGAGACGGTTTCGGCCGTCCATGATGTCTGCGGACCGTTCATGCCGTCGATTCTAGCCTAGCAGGCCTGAGCGTGATAGCGGTCAATCCTTCTCCACCAGCAGCGGGACGTGGCGGTAGTAAACTTCAAGCGTGAGGACAGAGAGGGCCGTTTGCATGAGTCGGCCCCCGCGGCCGCTCGAGATGGCGTCGGTCTGGTCGAACCAGCTGCCCTTCTGATGGGGAACCTTGTCACCCTGGTCCTGCGCCGCGGGCAGGCTGTCCAGCATCTTCGTGTTCCACTCGGACCAGTACTGGCCCCCCAAGTGGAACATGACCTGGGTGGCGGCATGACTGTAGTAGATATCGTTGGCGCGGAACTTGTGGGCGCGCAGGTACGGAAGGCCCGCCAGCAAGTCCTGGTTACGAGCGTTCGCACCAAGATAGATGCGACTGAGTAATCCCTCCGAGGTCGTGGCGGCCCGCAAGCCGTTGGCGGGATGGGCAGACGTGTAACCATAGCGCCCGCCATCCGGGGAGGCCGCGGCATCCAGCCACTTGGCGGTTCGCTTCCAGTTCTCGTCGGGCACGGTCAGCCCGGCCAGCCTCGCGGTATGCAGGGCCGACATGGCCCAGCCGCCAATCGAGCCGTCGTAGCCCGTGCTCTTGGGCCGATAGCGCCAGCCTCCTTCCGCGGTCTGGGCGGCGACCAGGAAATTGACCGCCCGCTGCGCCGCCGGCTTGAGGTTGGCGTCGCCGGTCAGCCCGTAAGCTTCGCACAGCGCGATGGTGGCGAGGCTGTGTGAGTACATCTCTCCACTCTCGGGCGCAAAGGCTCCATCGCGATCTTGATTGACAACGAACCAGCGCAGCGCCTTGTCGACTTCCTTGGAGTAGGTCTGGCCCTTGTAGAGGGCGGGTTTCTGGGTGTGCCCGGCCCCCAGCAACGGCCACAAGCCGAAGACGGTGGCAGCCACGTCGTTGTTGGCCGCACCCGCGCCGCCACAGTTGCAGCGGCCGGTTTCTCTGAATTTTTGCAGCGACCAGTGCCCGTCGGGTGCCTGGTGCGCGACGATCCACTTGAGCCCGCGTTCGACGGCGGCCTCGGATGCTTCCGTGCCGCCGTAGGTCTTCACCGCGTTCTGCCGCATCACGGGATCGCGCCTGGGCAGCTTGGCAGGATCAAGCTTGTCGGCCGGGTCGACCACGCCATGTAGCGTCAGCCCCAGGTTCCAGAGCAGGGCCAGAGCCACCAGAGAGGCGAGCAGCAGCTTCTTCATGGCGATTTCCTTTCGTTGTCAGCGCAAGCGAGGTTTCTGCCCGACGCTCGCATTGTAAGTCACGGTCCCGCGGGCCGCCAGCGCGGGCCGGAAGGAGATGACGCTGACCGCCAGACGCCGCTCGCTTATAATACCGCCCAGCAGAAAGGGAGGTATTCATGGTTGATCAAGCCGCCAAGCCGCTGCCGGGCAACGATCCCCGCCCGGTGCGCATTCTCATTGCCGACGACAATCCCCAGGGGCTCGAGCTGCTCGAAGCTTATCTGAGCGATTCCGACTACGAGATCCAGACCGCCATCGACGGCGAGGAAACGCTACAGAAGGTGCAGAGCTGGGAGCCCGATCTGATCTTGCTCGACATCATGATGCCGAAGATCAGCGGCTTCGAGGTCTGCAAGCGGCTGCGCGCCGATCCGAAGACGCGTGAAACTGCCGTGCTGATGATCACGGCCCTCGACCAGCCCAGCGACGTGGAGCGGGCCGTCGACGCCGGCACCGATGAGTTCGTCACCAAGCCGGTCAACAAGCGCGATCTGCTCCTGCGCGTCCGCTCGCTCTTGAAAGCCCGTCTCTACAAGCGCGATCTCGACCGGGCCCTGGCCTACATCGAGGCCGTGGAAAAAGCTGAGAAGTGACAGCTCGGCGAGCTCAGATCTCTCCAAGGGTCACGGGCACGTCGATGGACTTGCCCTCACGCATAGATCGGAAGAGCAC
>JBFWSD010001104.1:0-3135 GCA_050248575.1 Gemmataceae bacterium | reverse complement strand
TCCAGCCGGAGGCGATGAAAGCGCTGACCGGTTACGGCTGGCCCGGCAATGTCCGCGAGCTGGCCAACGTGCTGGAACGGGCCCAGATCCTGGCCGAGGATCACCTCATCACGCTCGATGACCTGCCCGACGCGCTGGTCGAAACGGCCGCCCCTGCGGGCAATGGCAGCAATCCACGCTTTCTCCGCGAAGTGGAGCGGCGGCACGTGCAAGACGTGCTGCGTCAGGAGAAGGGCAACAAGGTGCACGCGGCCCGGGCACTGGGGATCAGCCGCCGCGCGCTCTACCGCCTCATCGCCAAATACAAGCTCGACGCCTGACAGCCTTCACGTGCTGAATGCAGAGTGCGGCCCCGGCTGGCTGCCCGGGCGGGCCACTCATTGCTGCGCCTCTCCAGCGTTGCTAGATTGACAGCATCATTTTCTGGCCTCGCGGAGACAGTCATGGCGCTCACCAAGGATCAGCTCGAGCAGCAAAAGCAGGCAGAGGAACTCCTCTTTTCCGGCCCGCAGCGGCTTGGCTTTGCCAAGGGGCTGTTCTTCGGCCACTTCAACCATGCCCTTGTCTTTCCGTACCCGCAGCTCAAGGACGACGAGCAGGTCGTCGTGGACCGGGCCGTGGCCGACGTGAAGAACTTCTGCGCCGCGAAGATCGATGCCGCCGCCATCGACCGCCAGGCCGACATCCCCACCGAGGTCATCCATGGCCTCGGCGACCTGGGTGTGCTCGGCATGACCGCGCCGCGCGAGAAAGGGGGCCGCGGCTTCTCCCAGCAAGGCTATTGCAAGATCCTCGAAGTCATCGGCGGGCATTGCTCGTCCACCGCGGTCTTCGTCAACGCGCATCACTCGATCGGCATTCGCGCACTGTTGCTGTTTGGCAGCGACGAGCAGCGTGCCCGCTGGCTGCCCGGGCTGGTCGATGGCCGCAAGCTGGCCGCCTTCGCCTTGACCGAGACCGAAGCGGGCTCGGATGCCGCCAACGTGCAGACGACGGCCACCCCTTCCGCCGACGGCAAGACCTTCTTCCTGAATGGCCACAAGCGCTACATCACCAACGGCGGCATCGCGCAGGTGTTGACGGTGATGGCACGCACACCGGTGCCCGGGCAGCCCGGCAAGACGGCGGTCACGGCCTTCCTGGTCACTCCCGACATGCCCGGCTTCGAGGTAGTCGAAGAACGCATGGAGAAGTGCGGCATTCGCGGCACGGCCACGGGCCGCCTCGCCTTCCACGACATGCCGGTCCCCGCCGAGAACATCCTGGGCGAGCTAGGCAAAGGGTTGCGCGTCGCCTTGACCGTGCTCGATTTCGGTCGCACCACTTTCGGCGCCAGCTGCACGGGGGCGGCCCGTACCTGTTTGCATGCCTCGATTCGGCACGCCAAGAGACGCGTCCAGTTCAAGCTGCCTCTCGCGAAGTTCGAGCTGATCCAGAAAAAGATCGCCTACATGGCCGCCTGCGAGTTCGCCATGGAAGCGACGACGGCGCAGTGTGCCTCGTTCATCGACCGCGGCGCCGAGGACTACATGCTGGAGACGGCCATCCTCAAGGTCTTCGCCACCGAGGCGCTGTGGACGATCGTCAATGACTGCTTGCAAATCCACGGCGGGCAGGGCTACTTCACGAACGAGCCCTACGAACGCATGATGCGCGATGCTCGCATCAACCAGATCGGCGAAGGGGCCAACGAGGTGCTCAAGTCGTTCATCGCCCTGGTGGGCATGCGCGGCGTTGGCGAGGAGTTGAAGGGTGTGCTGGACGCCGTCACCAGCCCGCTCAAGGGAGCCGGAGCGATCGGCCGCTTCCTGCGCGAAGAAACCACGCGGCGGCTGTTCTTGCCCGCCATCCCGGTCGAGGAACGCGGACTGCAAACGCGTGCCCGCGCGCTCTCGCGCCGGGTGCGTTCGTTCGGGCTGGCCGTGCAAATGCTCCTGCGCACCTATCGGGAAGGCATCCTCGATCGCCAGCTCCAGCAAGAACGTGTCGCCGACATCGCCTGCGACCTGTATGCCTCGAGCTGCACGCTGACCCGGCTCGACCTGTTGCTCGGGCAGGGCCGTACTGGCACCGACCCCGAAATTCGGGCGGGGTGCTACTTCCTCGACCTGGCCGACCGCCGCATGGGGCAGAACCTGGCTGCCCTCGAGGAAAACGACGATGGCGGCGTCCTCGCCACGGCCGCTGCCTATCTTTCCTGATCATGAAAGTTGCTTTTCCCAGCTCTGCATTCAGGTTATAATTCTCCCACCCCCCTACTTTGGAGCCCGGTGCGATTGACCGGGATTGATTGCGGTACGTTCCCGCCCGCGAGGTCCCATGCGCAAACCTCTGACATACGTTTTCGGCATCTTGCTGATGCTGACGGTTCTCTACTATGGTCTGTCGTGGTATAACGCGCCTCGGCAACGGTCGCTTGCCGAGTTGCAAGCGCTTTCCCTCGAGGGAGAGGACGAGAATGCGCAAGAGCTCGCGGCCCTCGAACTGGCCGGGCGCGGCGCGGAGGCGATTCCGCATCTGCGTATAGTTCTCGCCGAGGCCAGGTCGCCGCGCGTGCAGACGGCTGTCATCCAGGGGCTGGGGCACATGCGCGACTGGGACAGCATGCCCGCCCTGCTCGAGGCCCTGTCCAGCGACGACGAAAACGTGCGCCGCCGCGCCGGGCAAGCGGTCACACGCATCCTTGGCGCTGACTACAACTTCCGACCGGGCGCTGCCCCGGACCAACGGGCCCGCGTCATCCAGGTGCTGCGGGCCGAATACGCCAAGTGGAAAGACAACCCTCCCACTATGTACAAGCGAGACGAGCAATGACTATCCATCGACGCGAAGCGGGAAGTCCCTGGTCGCGGGCAATGTCGTCGAGACTCGCGGGGCTGAAGCCGGACTCTTCGGCCCGCCGCGGCGGCTTCACCCTGATCGAGTTGCTGGTGATCATCGCCATCCTGGTGATGTTGATGGCGCTGTTGATGCCCGCCGTGCAGAAGGTACGCGAGGCGGCCCGCAGCGTGAAGTGTGCGGGCAATCTCCGGCAGATCGGTCTGGCCTATCAGCACGCGCGAACTTCTTCGCGCAAGGCCACTTTCAAGTTCGGCAGCGTCTACAGCTGGTCGAGCGTACTCAAGCCGTACGTCG
>JBFWSD010001103.1:0-3138 GCA_050248575.1 Gemmataceae bacterium | reverse complement strand
GTCAGTCTTGGTTGAAGTTCAGAGCGCGCGGATCATGGCGAGAGCGCTCGCCTGCCTTGCGGCTTCTTCCATCAGTTTCCTGAAAGAAATCCCCGCCAACACGGCACCAACGTAACGAGCGGCAGAATGTTATGCTCCTGGGGCCCTGTTCGTCGTCTATATAAGTGGGGAAACACCCATTCTCGCATGGGGGCATCATGTTTGCGCCAGCCCAGGAACCGTGGCTCCCTTGGGAACCCAAGGGGGAAGAGTGGAATCTCAAGTGGGCCGGACATCTCTATCGGCGGGCGGGGTTTGGCGCCAATGGGGATGAGCTGCGCGAAGCCGTCAACAACGGGTTGCCCTCCACGCTCGATCGCGTCTTTTGCGCGCCCGAGTTGAGCGTCCAGTTCAAGCCCGCCACCGCGGAGGCAGAACTTACGCCCGCGGCGCTGCGCAAGCGCTGGCTGGGCCGCATGCTGCGCGGGCAGTATCCGCTCCATGAAAAAATGAGCCTCTTCTGGCACGGCCACTTCGCCACCAGCATCGCCAAGGTGGGGGACGGCGCGGCCATGGAGAGGCAGAATCATCTGATTCGCCGCCATGCCCTCAAGAAATACGGCCCGTTCTTGCAAGAGAAGAGCAAGGACCCGGCCATGCTCGTCTACCTCGATTCCAACAACAACGTGAAGGGCAAGCCCAACGAGAACTATGCCCGCGAGGTGATGGAGCTGTTTAGCCTGGGGGTGGGCAACTACACCGAGAAGGACATTCGCGAAGCGGCCCGCGCTTTCACGGGCTGGCACACCGACGGCACCCATTTCACCTTCAAGCCCGACCTGCACGACGAGGGGGAGAAAGCGGTGCTGGGCCAGGCGGGCAACCTGAACGGCGAAGACGTGGTGCGCATCTGTCTCGAGCAGCCCGTCTGTGCCCGCTTCCTGGTCCGCAAGCTGTATCGCTTCTTCATCAACGAAGCGAAGGAACCCGGCGACGCTTTTCTCGAGCCGCTGGTCGACGCCTTCCGCAAGAGCGAGTACGACATTGCGGCCCTGATGCGGACGATGCTGTCGTCGCGCTACTTCTTCTCGGACGAATGCTACCGGCAGCGGATCAAGAGCCCGGTGGAGCTGTGCTTGGGGGCGGCCCGGGCCATTGGCATGGGGCTGGTGTATCCCGAGGCCCTGGCCGGGCACCTCGAAGGGATGGGGCAGCACATTTATGCACCCCCCAACGTGAAGGGCTGGGAAGCGGGGCGCAGCTGGCTGAGCACGGCGACGCTGGTGGCCCGCCATGAGTTCTCGCGCACGATGGCGCACGGCGAGGTCAATGTTCCGGCCCTCAACTATTCGCTCGGCACCGTGGTGCTGATCGATCCGGGCGCCCTGGCCCGCCGCGCCAGGATCACCGAGCCCGACAAGATCGCCGACTACTTCACCGAGCTGTTGCTCGACGGCCAGGTAACCGACGCCCTGCGTGAACGCTTCACCGGCTTCCTGAAAGAGCCCGGCGACCGCGACGCGCGCGTCCGCGAAATGATTCACACGATCATGACGATGCCCGAATACCAGCTCGCCTAGTCATTGGGTATTTGAGCATTCGTCATTGATTAGTCATCAGGAATTAGACATTAGTCATTCCCACTGGAGGTGGCCCATGTTGACTCGCCGACAGCTCCTGACTCGCGCCCTCAAGGGATCGTCGATCCTGGCGCTGGGCAACGGTACGCTGGTGCCGCGGTTCCTGGCCAGCACGGCCATGGCGGCGGAGGCGGGCAAGGACAACGTGCTGGTCATCATCGAGATGACCGGCGGCAACGACGGCCTCAACATGGTCATCCCCTACGGCGACGACCAGTATTACCGCGTCCGCCCCACGATCGGCATCGGCAAGGACAAGGTGATCAAGGTCGACGATTACATCGGGCTGCATCCGGCGCTGAATGGCTTCGACCCGCTGCTCAAGAACAACGAGCTGGCCATCGTGCAGGGAGTGGGCTACCCGAACCCCAATCGCTCGCACTTCGAATCGATGGACGTGTGGCAGTCGGGCGATCCTGGCCGCGAGAACAAGACGGGCTGGGTGGCCCGCAGCTCGACGCATTTGCAGGCGCAGCGCGGCGGCGTGCCCGCCTTGCAAGTGGGCCCGGAGAAGCTGCCCCTGGCCCTGCGCGGCGCCGACAAGGCGGTGGCCAGCATCAACAATCAGGCCCCCTTGCAGTTCCGCTGGGGCGCGGCCAACCCGAAGGACGAGGAAGATCGCAAGAAGTTCCTCATCCAGATGGTCGGGCAAGAGCGGCCGACCAAGGAAGACAGCCTGCTCGACTTCGTGCAGCGCCAGCAACTGCAAACCTACTCGCGGCTCGACGAGCTGCAAAAGCTCCTGGAGAACCGCGGGCAGGACGGCCGCTTCCCGGCCACGCCGCTCGGGCAGAAGATGCAGCTGGTCGGCCAGCTCATCGAGCGCGGCTTCGGCATGCGCGTCTTCTACCTGGCCATCGACGGCTTCGACACGCACTCCGGGCAGCTGGCGGCCCACACCAAGCTGTTTGGCGAGCTGTCGGGTGCGGTGGGAGCCCTCTTCAATGCGTTGCGGCCCAACGGGCACGACAAGCGCGTGATGGTGCTGACCTATTCCGAGTTCGGCCGCCGCATCGCCGAGAACGGCTCGGGGGGCACGGATCACGGTGCGGGGTCGTGTCTGTTCGTGGCCGGCCCGGGCGTGAAAGGCGGCCCGGCCAACAAGCATCCCAGCCTCACCAAGACCGACCAGGGGGACCTGATCCACCACACCGACTTCCGCCAGGTGTACGCCACCATCCTCGACGGCTGGCTGGGCTGCGAGAGCAAGGCGATCCTCGGCGAGAAGTTCGAGCCGCTGCCCTTCCTCAAGGGCTGAGATCGAACCACAGCGGACACAGCCGCAACGATCCGAATGAACGCAGCGCGGCGAAGCCGCAACCAAATCTTCCATCAACAAGCGCCCGCGCGGACTGCGTGCGCGGATTTTCGCGGATCTGTCGCGGCAGATAATCACGTTTACCGACGTTGCACGAATCCGCGCGCATCCGCGCACGCAGTCCGCGTCCATCCGCGGGCGAATTGTGCGATTCCCTCGCAAGCAAGATCATGCGCAAGGCGCGCAAAAGTTTGCTGTTTG
>JBFWSD010001102.1:0-3141 GCA_050248575.1 Gemmataceae bacterium | reverse complement strand
CATGAGGCACGGCATGGGAAAGTTGCCAAGTGAAAATGGCACTAGCGCCCGCATTCCACTCACCACTCATTACTCACCACTCTGACACTTTCCTTCCCGGGCAGACTTTGCGATGATGGCACGGGTCGCAACCTCCTGCACCCGGAGTATCGTCATGAAGAAGTTCGGCCTGGCCCTGGTGTGCCTGCTGTGGGGCGGACTTGCCCGCGGCGGCGAGATTGACTTCCGCATCCATCCGCTCAATCTCGAGTCGGAATTCAGCGCCTGTGCCGTCTTCGACGTCAACAAGGACGGCAAGCTCGACATCATCTGCGGCGGCTTCTGGTACGAGGCCCCCACCTTCAAGAAACACGTGCTCCGCGAGGTGCAGAACATCGGGGGCCGCTTCGACGACTACTCCAACCTGCCCCTCGACGTGAACGGCGACGGCTGGCCCGACCTGGTCAGCGTCAACTACCGCAGCCGCTCGCTCTACTGGGTCGAGCATCCGGGCAAGGACCTGTCCATCCCCTGGCGGAAACATGTCATCGACACCCCGGGCACCAGCGAGACGGGCCGCCTCCACGACGTCGACGGCGACGGGCAGCTCGACATCCTGCCCAACGGCACCAGCTTCGCCGCCTGGTATTCCCTCGAACGCAACCAGGATGGCGTCAAGTGGCTCAAACACGATCTGCCCAAGGAAGTGATGGGCCACGGCCTCGGCTTCGGCGACATCAACGGCGATGGCCGCGGCGATATCGTTGCCCCGAACGGCTGGCTCGAAGCCCCTAAGGACCGCCGCAAGCAGCCCTGGACCTGGCACGCCGACTTTTCCCTCGATAAAGACGCCAGCATCCCGATCCTGGTGGAAGACGTGGACGGCGACGGCGACAACGACCTGATCTGGGGCCGCGGCCACAACTTCGGCCTCTTCTGGCTGGAGCAAGTGAAGAGCGGCGCCAAGGTGACCTGGACCAAGCACGAGATCGACAAGACCTGGTCGCAGCCCCACGCGCTTCTGTGGGGCGACGTCGACGGCGACGGGCGGCCCGACCTGATCGCGGGCAAACGCTACCTGGGTCACGACGGCAAGGACCCGGGCGAGAAAGAGCCCCTCATCGTCTGCTGGTACAGCTTCGATCGCGCCAAGCGCGCGTGGCAGCAGCACATCATCAGCCGGGGCGGCAAGGTCGGCATGGACCTCGACCCCAAGGCCATCGACCTGGATGGCGACGGCGACCTGGACCTGATCTGCCCGGCCCGCTGCGGCCTGCACTGGCTCGAAAACCTCCGCATCAAATGAAGCAGCAGGCTGATGATCTGAATGGTTGAGATAGAGAGACCCCCAATTGAACCGTGCCGATGATTCAGTGCGTTCTCTGCGGTACGACTACACGGAATCAACCCCTACCGAGAACTCCCCACCCGCCAAGCACAGGAGTTTCCCGATGAAGTACGCGTTGCCGTCACTCTGTCTCTTTGTCTCGCTGGCTTGGGCTGCCGATGACGAGCCGAAGCCCCGCCTTGACGTGGTCAAGAAGAACGTCGCGGCGGTCAAGCAGGCCATCAACGACGACTACGAACACCTCGACGCGCTCTACAAGCACATTCACGCCAACCCGGAACTGTCGCTGAAGGAACTGAAGACGGCGGCCCGGCTGGCCAAGGAGCTGCGCGACGCGGGCTACACCGTCACCGAGAAAGTGGGCGGCACCGGCGTGGTCGGCATCCTCAAGAACGGCGACGGCCCTACCGTGATGATCCGGGCCGACATGGATGCACTGCCCGTCATCGAGAAGACCGGCGTCCCCTACGCCTCCAAGGTCATGGTCCGCAACGACGACGGGCAGGAAGTGGGCGTGATGCACGCCTGCGGCCACGACATCAACGTCACCTGCCTGGTCGGCGTGGCCCGCTTGCTGGCGAAACGCAAAGACACCTGGCAGGGCACCCTGATGCTGGTCGGGCAGCCCGCCGAGGAACTCGGGCTCGGGGCCAAGCAAATGCTTGCCGACGGCCTCTTCGAACGCTTCCCCAAGCCCGATCTCTGTTTCGGCCTCCACTGCGACGGCCGCTACCCGCACGGGCACGTCAACTACCGCGAAGGGCAGATGCAGGCCAACGTCGACGAGGTCGATATCCTCGTCAAGGGCAAGGGGGGCCACGGCGCCGCGCCGCACGCCGCCATCGACCCGGTGGTGATCGCCGCCCGCATCGTCATCGACCTGCAGACCATTTCCAGCCGCGAGATGAACCCCGCCGACCCGGTCGTGGTCACGGTCGGCTCGATCCACGGCGGCACCAAGCACAACATCATCCCCAACGACGTCAAGCTGCAACTGACGGTGCGGACGAGCAGTGATCCGTCGCGGAAGAAAGTGCTCGACGCGATTGCCCGCATCGCCAAGGGGGCCGCCATGGTGGCGGGCGCGCCGGAACCGCTGGTCGAGCTGCGGCCCCACTTCACGCCGGCCCTCATCAACAACACGCCGCTGGCCCGTCGCACCGTGCCCGTCTTCAAGGAAGTGCTGGGGGCCGACAAGGTCCACGAACGCGGCATCAGCATGGGGGGCGAGGATTTCAGCCGCTACATCCGGGCCGGCGTGCCCGGCTTCTACTTCTTCCTCGGCACGGCCCCGCCCGAACGCGTGGCCGAAGCGAAGCAAGGGGGCAAGCCGCTCCCCTCGGTCCACTCCGACGCCTACTACCCCATCCCCGAACCGACCATCAAGACAGGCATGCTGGCCATGACCTCGGCCGTGCTGAACGTGCTCGGGAAGTGAGTACCATAAATGCTTACCACGACAGCCATCGAATACCTGTTGTCCCTGGAGTACCGCGCGGATGCCGAGCGTCGGTCGTGCCTGCTGCCCCTCGGCGGGATTTACTGGGTGGATGAGATCCCGGATTCCAAGGTCTTGATCGCATGCCCAAGCATGATCGGTCCGCGAGGCCTGCGAGGCGTTTTCCAGAAGCCCGGCTTCTCGTCCCTCGCGCGATCGTTTCTCCGACTGGGAAACGCCTCACGGGAGCGACCAGAAGCCGGGCTTCTTCGTCACCGTCCGAGTCACCGAGGCACCGAGTCACCGAGACACCGAGACACCGTGACACCGCAACGATCCAGAATCCCGCCGTCTCGCCCCTCGCGCGATCGCTACA
>JBFWSD010001101.1:0-3149 GCA_050248575.1 Gemmataceae bacterium | reverse complement strand
TCACCGGCGACAAGTACGCCAGCGCGGCCGACCTGCCCAGGGACGACAAGATCGCTTACTTCGGCACCGACATCTGGCTGAAGATCACCAACACCAGGCCGGAGTGGGGTGGCAAGCTGCTGCTGGTCACCGTGCATGCCTGGGACGCGCAGAGGCGTGCCTGGTCGCAGACGCCGATTGCCATGTCCGATCGCGGCGTGGCGGACAAGCCGCGCCTCTGGCAGCACAGCCTGACCCTGGCGGCGCCGCGCGACTCTCAGCTCGCCAAGGCATGGTCAGCGCGGCAGCCTGCCCTGCCGCCCGGACGTTACCTCGTGCGCGTCTTCGTCGATCGTACGGGCAAGCTAGAGAAAGACTGGCAAGCCAATCTAGGTCCCGAAGACCTGGTCGGGCAGGCACTGGTGCAGTCGAACTGGCCCAGTGGCTACGGGCAAATGACGCCTCTCAACGGCGATACCATCCGTCCGGCCCGCGACTAGGGCTATCTACTTGTGTCATGCGAGCGAGTTCCATTCCCCACCACCAGGGAAGCGAGCGCCTGTGCTAAGGCGCGAGCACCAGCGGCGTGCTCGAGCGACTTCCTGTCAGAGAGGTGGTGCCGTACCTGGCCGGGGATTCCACGGCTCTCGGGCAGATGTTCTGGTACACGCTGGAGGGAGGCCGACTCGAGCCCGGCCAGCGCTGGGCCCTGCAGCTGTACTATGTGCCCCCGAGCTGTACTCGGCCCCAGCCGTGGTCGACGTATTTCTGCCCGTGCGCGTCTACTGGATCCGCAGACCACCACAGGAACATCGCGGGTCGACGGTCAAGTCTTGCCGATCAGGGCCGAAGGCCCAGTTGGACGGCCCGAACCTGGGCGCGCGTCAAATTTTCGCTGAACCGGACCAGCATGACTTACACTATGATGCAGCATGGACTTTCGCGCACACACAGGAATCCGATGAGCAGCCCGCCACTTTTACTGATCTGCTTCGCACCCTGCAAGACCTGCGGTTACTCAAACCCGGCCAGCTCGACACGCTTACTCGCAGTGTGGGCAAGTATTCAACATCGCCCCAAGAGCTGACCGCCGCTTTGGTCCGCCGCGGCTGGCTGACGGAGTTTCAGGCGAACAAGCTGCTCGAGGGAAAGGGTGCCCAGCTGACGCTCGGCGCCTACGTCATCCTCGAACCGCTGGGAGAGGGAGGCATGGGGCACGTCCTCAAGGCCCGCCACCCACTGCTCGACCGGTTGGCTGCCATCAAGGTGTTGCGCAAGGACCTGGTCGCGGAAGCCGACACGCTGCAGCGGTTCTTGCGGGAAATCAAGATTGCCAGCCAGTTCTCCAAGCACCCCCACCTGGTCCAAGCGTTCGATGCCGGGCCCGTGGTCGGCACCTACTTCTTGGCCATGGAGTATATCGATGGTCTCGACCTGCACCGACTGGTGCAGGAGTCCGGTCAGTTGTCGGTGACGCAGGCGGGTACCTATCTCTGGCAAGCAGCGCTGGGTTTGCAGCACGCCCACGAGCACGGCCTGATTCACCGCGACATCAAGCCGGCCAACTTGCTGGTAACGCCCAAGCCCTCGCTGAATGACCTGGGTACTCTGAAGATCCTCGACCTGGGATTGGCCCGATTGCAGCCGAAGGGGCCGGGACCTGGGCGAACGACACTCACGTTGACGATCGATGGCACCGTGATGATGGGTACGATCGACTACCAGGCGCCCGAACAGGCGCTCGACTTCCATGGTGCGGATATCCGAGCAGACATCTACAGCCTCGGATGTACTTTCTACTACTTGCTAACCGGCGAACCGCCGTTTGGCGGAGGAACGTTGGCGCAAAAGCTGATGAGGCACCAGCAGGCGCAACCGCCGAACCTGGCGCAACTCCGTGCGGACGTGCCCCGGGAGTTGTCAGAGATTGCGTTGAAGATGTTGGCCAAGCGTCCCGCGGACCGATTTCAAACTCCGGGCGAGGTGGCCGAGACACTGGCGAGACACCTTCCGGTGAACAGATCAGGCCCCGTAGCCAATGCTTCTCCGCGCAACGGTAGCTTTCGGGTGTCATTGCTGAGACAGGGAACTGGTCTAACGATTCGGCTGGCGCGTACAGCGGCGCGCGGTATCTGGCAGACAGGAAAACGACGGCCACGCGTGGTTCTGGGGGCAACAGCCAGTTTGGCGCTGGCCGCGATGCTCTGGTGGCTAATCGGGCCAAGTGCTCCACACATTACTTCGGCCGACCCGCCGATCGAGGAACTGCCGCCGCAGACCGAGCTAGCGCAACTGCGGTCGCGGGCTGCCAACCCCGGAGCGAATCGCCTTGCAATCTGGCGGGACATACTGGCTTTCCGCGTGAAGAATGCCGGCAAGCCCGATGCCGCGGCCGCTGCCGAGTTGCAGATGCAGTTACCCTCGCTCCTGGACCAGCTCGACGCGACGCGGATCAAGCGTAAGGTGAACATGCCGCCGGAAGCGGTGGCCGTCATTCAGCTGAACCGGTCCACCGCAAGCCAGGTCAAGTTCAGTCCCGATGGACACTACCTCGCAGTTTTCGGAGATAACGCTGGCTATGAACTTTGCCTGTACGACCTGGCCGATCCCGAGCCGAAGTTGCTGGCCAAACTTACCGGTCATACCGCCGCACTGAGAAGCGCAGCATTTTCACCGAGCGGCAAGCTTCTGGCCTCGGGCAGCGACGACACGTCAGTCCGGCTTTGGGACTTGGATGCCGATCCCCCCAAGGCGCTCCGCGTTCTTCACGGACACACGAAGGGCATTACCTGCCTGGACTTTGCCCCGGATGGTAAGACCCTGGCCTCGGGCAGCAATGACAGGACCGTTCGCTTGTGGAACCTGACCACAGCCACGCCTTCAGCACCGACCGTGCTTGCCATCGACGGTGAACTCAATTGCGTGGCTTATTCACCGGACGGCAAGACGTTCGCCACGGGGAGTTTTGATGGGGGTACAGCCAAGTTGGTGAAGATCTGGGATTTGACGGCATCCCGACCGAAGCTGCGAAACATCGTGGATACTGCAATTCAAGTGATTTCTATCTCGCCCGATGGCAACAAAGTCGCAGCCGGCAATCTTAATGGAGGGGACGTGCTCTTGTGGGACCTGACCAATCCTAAACCTCAATCGAAAAAACTTGGACACTG
>JBFWSD010001100.1:0-3153 GCA_050248575.1 Gemmataceae bacterium | reverse complement strand
TCGGTGTCCGCCCGGGGCCCGAGGGCATTCCTGAGTTCTCCTACGGGCAAGGTGATCAAACCTTGATGCCCGGCAATCCCAGTCGTGATCAAGTGCTGGAAGGGCTGCGGCAGAAGTTCGTCGAGGTCGATCGGCCGGTGCGTGTCAGCATCCGCGCCGATCGCCGCTTGCCCTACGAAACGGTGCGTGATTTGACGGTGGCCCTCGAGACGTTCAAGCGGCGCGGGCAGGTTACCGACATCCTCGCCGAGGTCAGCGAGAAGGGGGCCGGCCCATGAGCACCTGGAAGGTCCGCCATGAAGGCTCCCCGCAGGCGGTCGAAGGGCTCAGCCTGCAAGAAATCGTCGACGGGCTGCAAGAAGGCCAGTGGGAAACCACCGACGAGGTGATCGGCCCGGACGACGAAGACTGGCATGCGCTCGAAAATCATCCTGCCCTGGCCGAGGTGGTGGCCGATCTGGAGGAGCCGCCGCCGCGCTTCGAGGAAGACGAGACGCGGCTGGACATGAACCCGCTCATCGACGTGGCGCTCGTGCTGTTGATCTTCTTCATCATCACGGCGAGCTACGCGGCCTTGCAGCGCGTCTTGCAGATGCCGAGCAGCAAGCAGGCGGCGGATGGCCCGACCGTGGTCAGCAAGGAACGCGTGCAGCAATACACGCTGCAGCTCGAGCTGCGCAAGCAAGGGGAAGACACGATCATTCGCCTTGAAGGAAAGCCAGTCGGGCTGGAAGAACTGTCCACAGTGCTTGCCCAGCGCGTGGCGGCCACGCAGCGCAATGAACTGGTCCTCGACGTCGAAGGGGTAGACTGGGGGACCGTGGTAAAGGTGCAAGACATCGCCAAGGGGGCAGGCATCGAGCGAATCCACTACCTGGTGAAGCCCGTCAGGATGCCCTGAAGCAAGGGTGTTCCCCAAAGAGTGCCAACCTCAACGCCAATCGTAAGCTAAGCTTGGGGAGCCGAGTTGCTGTCCGCAATCCCCCGCGGGCGGCAGCCCGCTCGGCAGGGATTGCATCCACCCCCGGATGCCAGTAGATTACCTCCCTGTTTGATGTCTAATTGAGGGGGCCCAACGGATGGTCATGTCAGTGCCGGCACAACAACCCAAAGACGATCGGCGTAACTCGATCCGCTGCCAGTGCAGCCTCATGGCTTCTTCCGATCCAAGTCAGGAAGCGCACGAGTGGTCGGGCAAGGTCGAAGAGATCTCCGAACACGGGCTGCGCTTGCTGCTCTCGCGCCGCTTCGAAGCCGGCACCATCCTCAAAGTCGTCCTGCGCCGTTCCGACGGCGGCTTCCTCTCCAGCCTGCAAGCACGCGTCATGCACGTCACCAATCGCGACGATCAGTTTCAGCATGGTTGCGAGATCGTACCCGAAACGGGTTCATGATCCCAGATACAATGGACCGGCCACCTTCAGACTGCGGTCCACCTTGGCCGCCAGCTCGTCGGCGTCGAGCGCGTAAAGCGGGCTGATCTCGATGGGCACTGCACTCTTGCCCTCTTGCCGTGGCACCTGCACGCCCGCCTCTTCCAACCAGCCGGCGAAGAAGTCGCTCTGGGCCTGGGCCACCGCCTGTGGCGAATCGGCCCCGCTAGCGTTCTTCAAGGGGGCAAACTCCTCGGCGTAGCTCGTTTCCACGACGGTCCACCGTTCGGCCAGCGGCAAGACGTCGAAGATGAAGCGCTCGAACTTGAGGGCGTTTTCTTTCTCGGGCTCGATCGCTCGGCCCGCACGATCGATGTGGGGCACTTTCTTCCGTGCCAGGTGGAAGGGCAACGCATCGGGCTTCTGCGTGATCCGCTCGAGAAATTCGAGCGCGAAGAAGTGAATGGCCGGGCTGCCCGCGCGATAGCGGAGCTCGCCTGTTTCGTCGCGCAACTCGGCCAGCGAACGCGGCATGTCGCTGTACTCGATGATGGTGCAACGGCCATCCACGACGACGAGGTTGCCCAGGCGGTCGAGCGGATCAAGCTTGGGGACCGCCTTGCTGGAGACCTCGGCGTGGGCGGCCAGGTGTTGGCCAAGAAAGAGCGGATCGGCCAGCTTGATGAGTGGATTGTCGACCTGGAAATAGAAGAGCTGGCGGATGCCGCGCTTGTGCAGCGTGGCCAGCACACCGCTCTCGGCAAGGGCCGTGAGCATGCCGCCATGACCGTTGGGGCTGGCGAAAACCTGGTGGGGCGCTTCCAGCAGGAGCTTGCCCGTTTCCAGGCACAGGGCCGGCATCGTTCCCTGCTGAATGAAGAAGAGTTCGTCCTGGGGCAGACCGAAAAACTTCTCTTGCTTGAAATAGTCCAGCGTGTCGGCATGGGTGGCCGGGCTGGTCATGATCAGGAACGGGATGGGCTGCCCGCTGTGCCGTTGCCGCAACGCCCGCACTTTCTCGGCGTGCAGCTGGAAGAGCGTCTTTTGCTTGACCGGCGTGACAGGGAACATCCCCTTGGGTTTGTCGAAGCCAAGCCGGCTTCCCTGCCCGCCGGCGACCACGAGCAAGGCCACTTCACCGCGATCGAGAGCTTGCTTGCCCAGCGTGCACAGTTCGCTCTCGCTCCGGTCCACGGGCAGCCCGAGCTTGACCGGCTCGATCTGGTGCGGCGCGGGCAACGTGGCCGGCTCGTGCCGCTTCTGAAACAGCCTCTGCAGCTCTTCCAGCTCAAGCAGCCGCAGCTGGTCGACCAGTTTTTGCCGTTGCTGCGCGTGCAGCTGGTCCCAGAAGTCGAGCACATGGTCCTGGCCGAAGCGGCACAGACACTCTCTCAGATCAGCAGGTACTTGGTCCATGGCGGTTCCCCTCCTTGTCACAGGATAGGCCGCGAGACGATGGAGGGAAACGGCAAATGCAGTGGCCGATCACTGCGCTGGTCGTTGCCCTTCTCCACGGTGTCAGTACAGTGACAACCGAACCGTTTCCCCCCTAACCAGGGCACGCCCATGCCTCAACTCGTTGGCTCCCGTTGTGTCTTTTGCAATGAGCGCATCGGCAGCATCGTCGACGGTGAATTCTGCCGGGTCTGCTCTCATCCACTTCATCATGCTTGTCGCAAGGATACCGGAGAAGCCAGCCAGTGCACGGGTTGTGGCGCCGTCCGCGATCACGCGAAAACGCCTGAGCCCGCAGCGGCGCCCGTACTGCCCACGCCGATCA
>JBFWSD010001099.1:0-3127 GCA_050248575.1 Gemmataceae bacterium | reverse complement strand
TACATCGTGCCCGGTGGCGGAACAACGCTGGAGGCAGGGGATGTACTGCTGGTGTTAGCCGACGAGGAAGCATTCTCCCGAGTCAAGGCACAAGTCGAGACAGCGGACAAGAGAAACATCCACTCCCGGGGCCAGTTATTCCCGTAGGGGCCGATCCAGGCGACGAGCTTCATCGAGTCGCCACCACCGATGACGTAGAAATCGATCCGTCCATCAGCCTGGACTTCGCGGCGTGCGGTCCGTCCAGGCGTCGTGGGACGCAGTCGATCAGGTGTCGTGCGAGACATTCCCGACGAGCGACGCGCCGCCCTGGACCCTCGGCTACACTGGGCCACCCACGGCGGGCTGAAGCCGTGGGAGGCAATTGCTGCAACCTGGTCACTCATCGCCCAGAGGGTGGTCGATTCTTTGCGGCTCTTCTCACCATCGCCGACTCCCTGTTGATTGAGACTACAGTTTGCCCTGAAATCTGACGTTTTTACATCATTCAGCGCGTCGCCTCGTGATGGCACGGCAAGTGCTTTAGGTAGAACAGACCAAGCCACAAGAGCAAAAGCAGCGACTGCTCGATGTCTCGCAGCACAAGTCGGCGCACCGGACTACCGTGCGCGATGTAATGACCCCAGTCGTATGTCCTCCGCAATCTCTGCCGCTGGCGTTCCGACAAGAACGGACATCGCAGCATCGAGGGAGCGGGTTGCTGCTGATTCTCAATCTTCAGAAGTCAAGTCGGTCCCTTCAGCCAACGGAAGGAGTTCGCAATGAAACGCGACCATCGAATCAATCGAATCAGGCATCATGACAGACTGACTCGCGCCGCGGCGGGCCATTGCACTGTCAGTGGTTCGGACAGCTCCCTGCTGTCCAGCAACCGCCACGATTCGAAACTCGAAGACGGGGTGTGCGCAGAGGCTCTCGACGTTGGCCTGCGCGCGGGAACTCCCTCTCGTTTTCGCTCCATCGTGGTTCCACTGGATGGCGAGCAGTTCGCGGAACATGCGTTGCCCCATGCGCTGGCGATTGCTCGGCGGGCGGGCGCGGAGATTCAGCTCGTCCACGTCCACAGCCCGCTGCAGTCGGCCTATCAGCCCCACCGGCTTTATTACGACAGTGGACTGGACGGTTTCTTGTTGCGTACACAGCAG
Organism: Gemmataceae bacterium; assembly: GCA_050248575.1. Classification (GTDB taxonomy): domain Bacteria; phylum Planctomycetota; class Planctomycetia; order Gemmatales; family Gemmataceae; genus JBFWSD01. The sequence goes on along the minus strand of JBFWSD010001099.1, from coordinate 1,982 downwards.
AAATATCTGGATGACATGGGCCGTCGTCTGCGAAAGGTTTCCCCCGTGCCCGTGACGCCAGTGTTCTTACAAGGGCGCGAAATTGCGGACTCCCTCTGCGAGGCGGTGAGCACCGGGACCGACCTGATTGTGATGGCTACGCATGGACGCGGACCGCTGGGTAGATTTTGGTTCGGAGGCATAGCAGATGTGCTCATGCGGCGTCTTTCGGTGCCCCTATTGTTCGTTCGAGGTCATCAGGCGCCGGTTGACCTGACAGGGGACCCACTTGTACGACAGGTACTGATTCCGCTCGACGGATCGGCGGTCGCCGAGCAAATCCTCGAGCCAGCCCTGACGCTGGGTACTTTGAGGAACGCCGAGCACACGCTGTTGCGAGTCATTCCCCTCGTGGTGGATTACTCGTTCGGCTACTACAGCAGCGGGTTGCAGCGGTCGCTCGCCGACACGCGGCAGGCGGAGGCGTGGAGTTACCTTCGTCAGGTAGTGGCCCCGCTTCGAGATCGAAAACTCCGCGTTCGTCCCGATCTTGCCATCGCAGAGGGCCCGGCGGCCAGAACGATCCTGCATTACTCCCAGAAGCACGACGTGGATCTCATTGCCCTGGCGACGCGGGGGCTTGGAGGACTGACGCGGCTGTTCAACGGCAGTGTGGCGGACCAGGTGATCCGGGGAGCTTCCGTGCCAGTGCTGGTGTATCGTCCAAAGGCAGAAGGAGGAGAAAGGTAGAACCATGACAACGCAGAACGTGCTTTCGCCTCTGACTTTGAGGTCTCGACCTTCTGTTCGGACTGGGCGACAGGAGGCATTGAGTTTTCGCCCGTCACTGGAACCCACCCTCGGCGTGGAACTTGAATTGTTAGTGCTTGACCGTGGTACGCTCGATCTTGCCCCGGGATCGGTGCGGATCCTCGAAGCGTGCGCGACCGAGTCTGTGCCGGGTGTGACCGCGGAGTTGATGCAGTCGATGATCGAAGTCAAGACTGGGATTTGCAATGACGTGGCCGATGTACACGGGCAGCTCCTTCCCTCACTGAGAGCGACACATGGCATCGCGCGTTCTTTGGGCTACGGGCTGGCGCTCGCGGGGACGCATCCATTCCACCAATCAAGTACGAGCGTGGTTTTCCCGGATGAACGTTACGAGCGTGTGCTAGAGCGGCTGGCTTGGCTGACGTATCAGAGGGTGGTTTTCGGGCTACACGTCCACGTAGGAGTGCCCGGCGGCAAGGAAGCGCTTGGGGTGATGACGCTTTTGACCCCGTACTTGCCGCACCTGCTGGCGCTGTCGGCGAATTCCCCTTACTGGCATTCGGCGGACACTGGGTTGGCGTCTAGCCGTGCAGCCCTGTACAACCTGTTGCCCCACGCCGGGTTGCCGCCCTACTTCGGCGACTGGGATGAATTCCGCAACTATTGCCGAGTAATGCAGGGCTGCGGGGTCATGCAATCGTTCAAGGACGTGTACTGGGACATCCGACCGCGTCCGGACTTAGGGACTGTCGAGTTTCGGATCTGCGATGTGCCGGCATCGCTGGCGACCACTCTTGGCCTGGTTGCACTGACGCGTTGCCTGGTCATTTGGGCTCTGCGGGCACTCGACGAGCAGCCCAGGCAGCTACGTCGCGACCGTCGCCATAATTGGATCGGCGTTGAGAACAAGTGGCTGGCAACACGATACGGGCTGGAGGCGCCCTACATTCGCTCGCCCGGTGGAAAGCGTCGGCCGCTATCCGAAGAGGTTGCCCGGCTCATCGAGCGGTTGCTGCCCATCGCTCGCGAAATAGGCGACGACGAGTTCCTTACGCCATTCCGGGCAATCGAGCGGTTCGAGACAGGCAGCGAGTTTCAGCGGAGGTTTTACCGTCAGTCCGGCGGCTGGCGGGCCCTGATGCATCAATTGGTCTCTCGACTTACAGGCGAACTGGGAGCGGAAGGATCTGTGAATCCGTTCAGTCCGCCCAACCTCCGGCTCTCGGATG
>JBFWSD010001098.1:0-3156 GCA_050248575.1 Gemmataceae bacterium | reverse complement strand
CGAGGTGCGAATGCGCGACAGGGCCGCGTTCGTGTAAACCTGGTCGAGGCCGATCTCGACGTGCCGGTAGCCGACGCGCCAGCGCTTGACCACATAGGCCTGGTCGTAGGTGCCGGCAAAGAGTCCTTGCAGCCAGCTGAGCAGGGTCCCTTTGAGGCGGGCAATCTGCTCCTGCCCGCCGACGATGACGCGGCGTGCTTCGGGGTGTCTCTCGATCTCGTCATAGAAATCATCGATGACGCCGGGCAGATCGGGCAGCACCAGGGTCGCGGCGGCCCGCACCCGTTCGGCATCGTCCGGGCTCCAGCCCACGTAGCGCTGCAGTTCCTGGTAACGCTGATAGATCAGTTCATCGTTCATTGACCTGCCCTCATCGGTGTGCAGCGTGAGCAGGCGACCTGAAACGGATACTGTCCCTGCCTCGAGTTTGCTTATCTGTGTGCATGAACGGTGCCTCGGGGTCGCAAGAAGCGTGCCGAACGCCGTTTGGCGGGAACTGCCAGCGATCTGCTGGCAACGAGGGCCAACACGGACCACGGTCTGTGCGAAATCGCCCAGCGCCTGGACGGCTCGCTGTGCTAGAGTACACGGGAGATTGCTGGGTCTTCAATGGGGGAAAGCGTGTCTGCAGGCGCCGGCACAACCTGGCGGGGCCAGACCTTGACAGGGCGCGACTACGCGCTGGCGTGCGGCGGCGCCCTGCTGGCGCTGGTGGTCCGCTGGCCCTTCATCGAACATGGAGAGACCCTCGTTCACAACGACGAAGCGATCGTCGGCATCATGGCCCACGACATCGAGACGGGCCGCAACCTGCCGCTTTACTTCTATGGCCAGCGTTACATGGGGGCCCTCGAACCCTATGTCATCGCTGGCATGAATAAACTGCTGGGCGATCCGCTCGTGGCCCTGCACGCCGGGCCAGCGCTGTTCTTTGGCCTGTTCGTGGGCTTGCAATACTTGCTGCTGACACGCTGGTTCGGCCGCTGGGGCGGCTTGACGGGCGCCGTCACCTTGCTGGCGGCCGCGCCGATGTTCGTGCAGTGGAGCATCGCGGCCCGCGGGGGCTACATCGAGATCTTCGTCTGGGGCACGCTGCTCTGGTGGGCCTACTGGGAGTGGTTCGTGGAAACTGGCCCGAACGACCCCGCCGTGCCCGAAACTCCTCCAACGGCTGCCGATTCTGAATCGAAGACTCTGTCCTTCCGGCTGTTTCTGTTCGGCGGACTGATCGGCTCGGGCATGTGGCTCAATCCGATGATCCTGGCCTTCGTGGCCCCGGTGTTGCTGCACGCTGTTCTGCAACAGCCGATGCTGGAACCTGCATCGCACAGGTTGCAGCGCTGGTGCGGCGGGCTGCCCATTGTCTTGCCCTTGCTCGGGCTGGGTGGAATCCTCGTGTTCAACTGCCTGTGGGCTCAATGGGTTGATGAGACGGGTGTTCGCACCCTCTTGCTGCTCGGCCTGGTGCCGCCCGTGGTTGCCGCACTGTTCTTTCTCGTGATGTTGCTGCTGGGCGGCTTCGCACTCGTGCGCCGGGAAGAATGGCTGGCCGGGCTGCGAGCCCGCATCCCGGTTGTGGCCGCACTTCTCTTCGGCACGCTGGTGGGCTACCTGCCGGCGATCGCATACGTCATCAAGCGCACGCTGATGCACGCACCCCTCGATGGCATGGTGGCGATGGGCGTGCGGCCATTGTGGACCGTGGACGGGACCATCGTTTATCTTGTGCGCGGCTTGCCCCTCTTGCTGGGGGCCGATCCGCAGCCCTTCCTGGATCTCATACAGGTGGGTCGGCCAACGCAGACGCGCGAAGTGTCGCAGGCATTGAGTGCCGGGCTGACCAAACTGAACTGGATCGTCTTGTTCGGCCTGCTCGGTGCGGGCTGCCTGTTCCTGCGCCGGTGGGGCGGCGAACTGCTGGCCCTTTTCCGTCTCGAGATTCGCGTCTACGGGCCGGCGGCATTCCTGTTCATGGCCCTGTCGATCCTGGTCGGCCTCTATTTGCTGAGTGGGTCTTCCTTCGATTTCAGCTCGATCCGTTACCTGATCTTGCTCTGGACCATCCTGCCCGGGCTGCTTGCCGCCACGGCGGCGACCGACGTGAAAGCAAAGATTCACTGGCCCGGGCTGCTGTGCGTGGCCAGCGTCTGGCTGGCCTGGTCGCTCGGGCAGGCTGGACTCTACCAGCATCTTGGCCCGGAACATCCTTATCGGCGGCTGGCCCGCGCCTTGCAAGAGCGGCAGGTCGATGCGGCGATGGCCGAGATCCTCGACGCGCATCTGCTCAACTATTTCACGCAGCAGCGGCCCGTGCTTGGCGAGTTTCGACCGTTCTGGGGCCGACTCGATCATCTGCGGGGCCATTTCCCGCCGGGGGTGCCGCGGCACTATGTCGTGGAGGTCGACGATACCGACTGGCGGGCCGACTGGCAAAGGCGCGGTTTCCCTGGTCCGCCGCTGGTCGAGACCGAACGCAGCCTCTATCCAGCCCTCAAAGAGTTTGTGCGCGAACATCCAAGCCAGCTCATTCGCCGTGAGCCCCTTGGCGTGGGCAGCTTCGAGCTGTGGACGCTGGCAGCCCCCATCGACGAAGCGCCGCCGGATCGTGTGCCACGCTAGGTTCTCCAGTCGTTCGCGGCCAGGAATTGCTGCTTCCACAGGTAATGATCGAGGAGCCCGTGGGTGGGGCGGCCCAGGACGTGCATCGCAATATAGAGAGCTTCGACGGTGGCGAGGCCGGTGGCGGGGTCGGTGCCGCGCTTCGAGACGCGCGGATAGGCAGTCTTCCAGCCCGTGAGCGAACGCGTGGGCACGTCGCGAAAGCTCTGTTTCATGCGGGCGGCCCAGTCCCAGCTGCCGTCGAGCAGGAGTAGGCCGTGGTCTGCATCGGCGGCGGCGAGTTCCGGCCCGTTGGTGTCGAGCAACAGGTATCCGTCGAGTGGGAGCGGACTGGTCAGAGGATAGGAGACGAAGACCAGCCCGGGCTGCCCGCGCAAGGGCCATACCGAGCATTTCTTCGGATTCTCCTTGGGGGTCCGCACAATGATGGTCGGCGGGTAGGGCTCCATGGCTCTGTTGACTCGCCCGCGTAGAATGAAGACAGGAACACACCAGTGGTTACTTTACGGGAGAGCCGAATGAACCTGGAGATCAAAT
>JBFWSD010001097.1:0-3156 GCA_050248575.1 Gemmataceae bacterium | reverse complement strand
AGCGCGACATACCATGTCGGGATCGACATCGATCGCCGTCACGTGCCCTGCCTGGAACATGTTCACAATGAGTTCGGTGCTGACGCCACATCCGCAACCGATCTCGAGGACGGTCAACCCGTCCAGGTCGCCCCCCAGCTCCCGCAACAGCGGTGCTTCCAGGCGGCGCAGAAAGGCATTGCGGATCGGGTTGTTCATGGCAAGCTTTTCGAATCGGTTCATTTTCATGTTCGTGATCCCTGAGAGCAGCAGCCAAGTGCGGTGTCCAACGCCGTGTCTGCCCCAGCGTTTGGCGGGCGAAACAGCCGCGCCGCGAATCGGGCAAGGAATGGAGCTGGTAGCAAGGCGGCGTACCATTTCTGAAGCCAGAGCCGACGCGCCGTAGTCACGACCGGGCGCTCCAGGTGGGCCAGCGCGGCGGTGACAACCATCGCTGGCGGCGTCAACAACTGCTGATAGCCGTTGATTGCCAGAGCGTCGGCGCCAGCCATCTCCGTTTGCGTCGGTCCGGGGATGAGCGTCTGCACATGCACCCCGCGTCCCCGCCACTCCTCGTGCAGCGCCAGACTGAAACTATGCACGAACGCCTTGGTCGCCGCATACACGGTCATGAACGGGACAGGCTGATAGGCAGCCGGCGACGCGACATTGATGATGCTGCTGGTGCAAAACTTCAGCAGATCCGGCAAGAATCGTTGACAGAGCACCGCCAATGCGGTGACGTTCACGGCAATCATGTCGGCGTAAGCCGGGGCAGCCGCGTCTTCAAACCGGCTCCACTGGCCCTGTGCCGCGCTATTGCAAAGCAGACGAATCGAGATCCCTTCAGTCCGCAAGCGCGACTGAAGTTCGTCGGCGGCACCGACAGGCTGGCTGAGGTCGACGCACGCCACCAACGTTTGCACGCCGTGGGAGGCGCGCAGCTCGGCGGCCAGCTCCTCGAGCCGCTCCCGTCGCCGCGCCACCAGCACCAGGTGCATGCCCCGTTCCGCCAGCTGCCTGGCGAATTCGCGCCCGATGCCCGAAGAAGCGCCGGTGACGAGTGCCCAGTCGTCGGGCCAGCCTTGCCAGCTCATGGAACGACTCCTGTGAGTTGCAGGGTTTGGGTTCGTGTCAGCAACTTGACCACGCCGCGCCGGCGCTGGAGCAGCAGATCGGCGACGCGGAGCGCGTTGGCGGCGATGGTCAGCCCGGGATTCGTGCCGCCACTGGACGGAAAGAACGAGGCATCGACCACGTAGAGGTTGGCCAGGCCGTGGGCGCGGCAGCCAGCATCGAGCACGCTCGTGCGCGGGTCGTGGCCGAAGCGACAGGTGCCGCAAACGTGCGCCAGCCTCTCGTTGTTGTCGGCTTGCTCGATGAGGCGGACGGGCAGCGGCTTGAGTACTTCCCGTAAACGTCGGCGGAACCTGCCAACCCGCTCACAAGCAACTTCGGGCAGCCGGTAGCGCAGCGCCAGCCGACGCCGACCAAAGAAATCGCGCTCCGATCTCAGTTCAATGCGGTTGTCGAGATAGGGCAGGTCTTCCAGGATGCTCGCCAGGATGAGCCGGTCGGCCAGCATCCGGTCGAGCACGCGCCGCAGCACAGGACGACCGAGGCGGGCCAGCCAGGCCGCGACCGGACGGCCCTTGTCGCGCAGTTCTTTTTCCAGCCCAAGCGCCAGCAGGCGTGCAGGAGGCAGGTTGCCGAACGACTGCACCGTGCCCCACTTCTGGCCATGTTCGGTATCGAAATAGAAATCGTTGAAGGCAATTTGCTTGAGGTTGTGCTGTGGACATGCTTCGGGCACGCCGACAGCGTACAGGTCGACCATATGACGCATGAGGTTGCGACCGACCAGCCCGGAGCGATTGGCCAGCCCGCGCGGCCAGTGTCGAGAGGCCGAGTTGAGCAACAGCCACGGACTGGCCAGGGCTCCTGCGGCCAGCACAATCAGCGAAGCCTTCAAGGTCAGCAGTCGCTCGCGCCAGGCGCAGACCACCCCGGTGACGGCGTGATGATCGGCCTCCAGCCGAATCACGTCGCAATGATCGAGCAACTCGGCGCGATGATGCTGGAGGGCCGGTTCGAGGCAGACACTGCCCGCATCGCGCTTGCAGCCTGCTGCACACAAATAACCCTGGCAGCCGACACAGGCCGGGTCGTCCTTGTGTGCGAGGGGCAACCGGTACGGATGCAGGCCGCGCGAGGCAAGCTCTGCGATCAACTTCAGATTTGCCGGCGAGAGCGACGTTTCCGGTGTGCCGAGGATGGCCCGGTCGCCACGGAGAGGATCGTGCGTGCCGTGCAGCCCAAAAAGCCGCTCCGCGTCTTCGTAGTACGGGACGAGTTCCTCGAAGCGAACGGGCCAGCGCGCGGGCAGGGTCGAGCCCGCCGTGCCATTCCAGAAGCGACGTGGCTCCAGGTCCGCCGGGTGCAGCCGTTCCAGAGCGGCGCCAAACAGGGCGCTGGAACCACCGCTGCCGCACCCCACGAAAGGAACGAAGCGGTGCGGCCGGTGCGAGCGGTCGTCGATGTCATCACTCCAGCGTCCTGCCCGGGCCAGGAGGGGGGTATCGCCTGGCCCGGGCACGGCAGTGGGCGCCAGATAGCTCTCGGCGAAATCACCGCGCAGGGTGGCCGACGATTGCCGTAGCCCCTTTTCGAGAAACAACACGCGCAGCCCGGCGCGGGCCAGGGCCAGACCAATCGTGGCGCCCCCCATGCCCGTCCCGATCACGATGACGTCCCAGCGGCGAACACCGGGGTCACCAACATCGTTGCATGCTGCTTTCATGACACATCCCATCCACGGCGCACAAACGTTCCACGCGACTGGCCTCACGCCAGCCATCCCTTTTCAGCAAGACTCTTGGAATCAGTGATCCGATTCAGTCGAGGCAGGAAGCCGGATGTCCCAGAGCCGCGCTTCCTGGGCGCCGCCACAACCGGCCGCCAGGATCCAACCGTCCGCGGACCAGGTCGAGGCCCAGACGGTGTAGCTCTGGTCGGCGCCCGCCAGCGGCAAAGCCGGCCGCAGCCTGCCATCGGGCAGATCATAGAGAAGGGGCCCACGGCCCCGCTGGTACGCTACCCAATCTCTTCCCGCTACTGCCAGCACGCGCCCTTCGGCTCCGAAGGAAAGAATGTACTGCTGCCATTCGGGCAGGCGGC
>JBFWSD010001096.1:0-3157 GCA_050248575.1 Gemmataceae bacterium | reverse complement strand
CCGGCCCGATCGGCAACACCAAACGCACTCGGCTCACGGTTTTCCGGCCCTTCCACATCGCGCGGCGAGGTTAACAGCCGCGCCAGCCCGAAGTCGAGGAACTTCACGATCTGGGTGCCGTCCTCGACCCTGGTCACGATCAGGTTCGAGGGCTTGATGTCGCGATGCACCATGCCCCGCTCGTGGGCCTGCTGGAGCCCGCGCGCCGCCTGGCGGACATAGTCGCACGCCCGCGCGAAATCCAAAGCCCCATGCTCGGCAACCACCTTGTCGAGCGCTTCCCCCGTCACGTACTCCATGACCAGAAAGTGCAAGTCGCCCGCCTGTTCGGCATCGAAGGCATGAACGATGTTCGGATGGGCCAGTTGCGCGGCTGCCCGTACTTCTTGCCGGAAGCGTTCGACCACCTGGGGCCGAGCCGTAAGGTCCGTGCGGATCGTCTTCAGAGCCACCGTCCGCTCCATGAGCAGATGCTGCGCCTTGTAGACGGCGCCCATGCCTCCCACGCCCAGCAGTTCGAGCACGCGATAACGCGGATGATCCCGCAACTCGCGCGGCAACTCGCCATGGCCTGCCCATCCCGCTTGCGGAGTGTTGTCGCCACACCACTCACGCGTTTCCTGGACGGGCAGCCCCCGCAACAAGGCAATCAGTCGATCGTCAGGCACCTCTTCCAGCTTCCGGCAACACTCAGCGCAGCCCGCCACGTGGTCTTCGATCGTGCGCAGCCTCACCGTGGCCAGCTTGCCTTGATCGAATGCGACCAGTTCCTCGAAACTCGGATGTAACGGGGCGGCCATGATGGGCAACTCCTGCGTCGAGCACGATTCATTGCGAAGTGGCTACAACACTCCCTATCACCAAAGGTCGCCGTGGGCTCAGGTATTTCAGCAATCGTCAACCAACCCGGCAATTTCCTTGCGAAAGCGGCTTAGCACGCGGAATTTGGCGATCCGGGCCGCGTTGGGGCTGATACCGAGCGATTTCGCCACGTCGGCCGTCGACCTGCCCTCCAGTGTCAACATGCGAAAGGCCTGCCAGGTGGCGGGCTCGAACTCCGGCTCGATCAACTCGATCAGCCGCGCCGCCACGTGCCGGTCGTGCTCCTCGTCCCAGCGTCGGCTCAGGACACTCTCGGGGTCCTCGAGTTGATCGAGCGTATCGTCATCGAGAGTGCCGAGCCCGTGGTGCGGGCGTGCACGCCAGAAAGTCCGCAAACGATTCACCGTGATGCGCCGTAGCCAGCGCCGGAACGCGCCCGTCCGCTGATTGTGTTCGAAGGCCGGCAACTCCTTGACCACCACCCCTAGCACGTCCTGGACGATGTCGTCGATATCGGTTTCCTGCAGCCCGTAGGACTTGAGCCAGGTGCGGATGATGGGCGTGTAGAGATCGATGAGACGTTGCCAGGCTGCCTGGTCCGGCTGGCGGTTGAGGCGTTCCAGCAAGCTGATAGGGGTCTGCGACATAACGGGCCAGGGGCTGGACAATTCGGCAATCAAGGCGCATTGGTTTTTTGTATACGGATCAAGTAGCCTGTCTGCTCGAACGCCACACAAAACCCAATACATCCGGCGCGGCCCGTTTTTCCTGGACCGCCGGGCAGCGCCCCGGTTATGCTGCGGCCGAACTGGCTCGCAGTGCAATCTTCCAGCCGCCGCCATGACTGCCAACCTTGACACACTCGACTACTTCTGCCTGGCCGCGTACCTGTTCGGCATCCTGGCGCTGGGCGTCTGGGTCGGCCGCCGGATCAAGACCGGGGCCGATTATTTCCTGGCAGGCAAGCAACTCCCGTGGTGGGCGATCGGGCTGTCCCTGGTGGCCACCGACATCGGCGGCGTCGACATCATCGGCGTGGGCGGCGCCGCCTTTTCGCACGGGCTGGCCGTCGCCAACTTCGAGTGGATCGGCTGCGTGCCCGCCATGATTGTCGCCGCCTTCTTGTTCATCCCCCATTTCTGGCGGACCGGCATCTACACCATCCCCGAGTTCCTCGAACGCCGCTTCAATGTCCAGGTACGTTCTGTGCTGGCACTGTGCTGGCTGGCATTCATGGCCTGCAATCTCGGCGTGATGCTGCTGGCCTCGGGTAAGCTGCTGGCCGTGTTGATCCACTGGGAGCAGACGACGTGCATCATTGTCACGGCGGTGCTGGTCGGCATCTACACGGTGGCTGGCGGGCTGGCCGCGGTCGTCTACACCGACGCCGTGCAATGCGTGGTGATGATCGCGGGCTGCCTGCTCGTGGTCGTCTTCGGCGTTGTCGACGCGGGCGGCGTCGGCCCGCTGCGCGACCAGATCAACGCCGCCGAGCAAGTCCGCCGCGCGCAGGCCGACCAGCCCGCAGCGACCGAGACACTCGAGCATACGGACCTGGTGCTGCCGGTCGATACGCCCTCACCGTTTCCGTGGCCCGGCATTCTGTTCGGGCTGGCCATGGTCCTCAGCCCGGCGTACTGGATCGGCAACCCGGCGATCGTGCAGCGGGCCATGGGCGCCCGCACCGAGTTCGAGGCGAAGGCGTCGTACGTGTGGGGTGCCCTGTTGAAAAACTTGATCCCGGTGATCATCGTCCTGCCCGGGCTGATTGCCGTGGCCCGGTTGCCCGGGCTGCAAGACAGCGACCTGGCCATTCCGCAGCTGGTGGCAGTGTTGCTGCCCGCCGGGCTGCGCGGCGTGTTTCTGGCAGCTTTCCTCGCTGCCCTCATGTCCAGCATTGACTCGTACCTGAACTCGGCAGCCACCATCCTCTCCCAGGATCTCTATCGCCGGCTGATTCACCCCGAGGTCAGCGAGCAGAGGTTGCTCGTCATCGGCCGGGTCACCACTGTGGCCCTCTTGCTGTGGGCCATCCTTTTCGCGATCTTGTTGACTGACGTCAGCCAGGGCGTGTACGCGATCTTCCAGACGTTGATGGCGTTCTTTCAGGGGCCGGCGTTCGCGGTGTTGCTGGGCGGGCTACTGTGGCGGCGGGCCACCGGGCGGGCCGCCTTCGTGGCCCTGCTTGGCGGCATTGCGACCACCGTGACCCTGTTCTCACTCAATCACCCTGCCGTTCACGAGGCCTTCGGCATCGAACCGCTCTTTCTCATCGCCGAGCCGTATCTCTACTTTTCGGTGTGGGCCTTCGCCGTCAGCATCTCGCTACTCGTGC
>JBFWSD010001095.1:0-3167 GCA_050248575.1 Gemmataceae bacterium | reverse complement strand
TCAGGTCGCGCAGGCAGGAAGAACGCGCCAGGTAGGCGGCCCCCAGCTCGCGCAAGAGGTTGGCACCCAGGTCGAGCACTTCCAGCTCGAGATCCGGATGGGCATCGCAGAACTCCTGGACCGCGGGCCCATCGAGATGATTGGCACGAAAGGCAAGCTCTTTGAGTCCGCGCGCGTGGGGCGAGCGGAGCAGGGCACGCAGGCCGTCGCGGCCCGCCTGGTTGCCCGAGAGCTTGAGCGAACGGAGCTGTGCCAGGCCGGGCCAGCCCGCCAGCGCCCGCATGCCCAGCGATTCGACAATCGGATCTTCTCCATAGCGCCCGTAGCCGCCGCCGCCGCCCCCGCCGCCGCCATCCGATTCGGAGAGGTCGAGCTCGGTCAGCCCGGTCAAGGAAGCGGCATCGAAGAGGGCACTGATGCCGCCGTTGCCGATCGCGTTGGCCGGCACGCGCAGGGCCGTCAAGTTGCCCAGCTGCGGAGAGGCCAGCAGCCGGCGAAAAGAATCGGTCCCCACGCTGCAGTTGCTCATCTCGAGTACGCGTAGCGTGGACAGGAGCGGCGTGGCGGCCAGGCGGTCCACCTCGAGCGGATCCACGAGCATCGCATTGATGGACAGCTCGCGCAGCCCGGGGATGGGGGGCAACGTCTCGACGCGTTCGCGCGGCCGGGGCCAGCGAATCGAGATCGCTTCGATGGGGGCAGCCGCCCAGCAAGCACCGGCCTGTTTACGCAGCACGGAGTAGCTGTCGAAGGTGGCGGCGCCCACCAGCCCGCGGCGAAACTCGCCCCACTTGACCCCCTTGATGGTGGGCAGCTCCGCCTTCCACTGCGTGCCGTGCTGCTTGAGCAAGGCCCGCTGGCGCAGCCGCAAGGTCACCTGCCGCACGTCCCACTCGGGCAGCCTGGCAATCTCCACCTGCACGCGGATGAACTCGGCCCGGGCTGCGTCCCCTTGCTCTTCGTACCAGTCGGCGAAGACCAGGCGGTGCACGTCGTCGTCCGGATGGGCGACGATGAAATCGAGGAAGCCCTTGGCCTTGTCCGCGCTCATGAAAGGGCCTCCAGAGCCGGGCCGAGAAGTGCCGACACAGCGGCGACCACCTGCTCCAGGTTGGCCGGCGTCTCCGGCCCGCCGGCAGCCCGCACGAAGTCTTGCCAGCGCACCCGCGATGTCTTCATGCCCCACCACGAATCCGGGCCGAAGACCGCGCGGGCGTCGACCGCCTTGTCGCCGCGGCTGGTGAACGAGGCGGCAATCGCCGCGGGCAGGTCTGCGCTTCGCATCGGCACGCGCGTCAACAATAGTCTGAGGTCATTCAGGTCCTTGGGCCGCCAGTCGAGCAGGCCCATGTGGCGCAGGGCGTGCAGCTTGCGGCCCACGATCGTTTCCGGGCGGCACATCCACAGCCGCGCCGCTGGTGCGCGGGCCATGGCATACTCGCCCAGCTCGGGCGCGGGAATCAGCGGCTCGCCAAAGGTCACGTCGACGCTGAACTCGTCCGCGCAGCCAGCCACGCGGCCCGCGGCAAAGATCCGCACGCCGGGAAACGGCGTGTTCAGCCAGATGCCCTGCACCCGATGCCGTGCGGTGTCGAAGATGATGCCGTCGTCCACATCGCGCACGGCCAGCAAGGGCAGGAAACGCCGGGCTGTTTCCTCGACGCTGAAGGGATAGGTGGCAACCAGGTCGAGATCGCCCGCCGGCCTGGGCACGGGCCGGAACCAGGCCCGCATCAGCATGCCGCCGCGCAGGATCAGGTCTTGCGCGTCGGCCCGCCCGGCGAGCCGGAGCAAGATGCCTTCCAGCAGCCGGTGGCGAATGGCCTGCGCGGAACCTCGTTCTCTCTTCTTCATCGCCGTAGTATAGTCAGCGAAGTGTGCTGCCGCGAGCAGGCAGCACGATTCGGGAGGCCGCTCATGTCACCACTCATTGTTGACACCGTGCCCGCGGGCTACACGAGCCACGCCAGCAGCCTGGACGCCTCGGTCAACTTCGACAGGCCGGTGGACGTGGGCCGCCTCGAGGCTCGCTACGTGCGCCGCTGCCCGGAGTACGTGGTCGCGTATCTGTCGTCGCAGACGGGTTGCAACCAGGGCTGCCGCATGTGCCATCTGACCGCCACCGGGCAGACACGCCTGCGCCAGGTGACCCACGCGGAGTTCCTCGAGCAAGCCGACACCGTGCTCGCTCACTATCGCGCGCACACTGCGCCGGCGCGGAACGTTCATTTCAACTTCATGGCCCGCGGCGAGCCGCTGGCCAGCCCGGTGCTGCTCGATCACGCCGACGATTTGCTGAGCGAGCTGGCCAGCCGGGCCGTGGCACTGGGGCTGCGGCCCCGCTATCTGGTCTCGACCATCCTGCCGCGCGAACTGGGCGAGCGTGCCCTCGAGGACATCTTCGTGGTGTATCATCCGGAGATCTACTACTCGATTTACAGCATGAACGAGGCGTTTCGCCGCCGCTGGTTGCCCCGCGCCTTGCCGGCCGACGAGGCGCTCGATCGGCTCGCGGCCTGGCAGCGCCACACCTACAAGATCTGCAAAATTCACTATGCGTTCATTGCGGGTGAAAACGACAGCGCGGCCGACGTCCACGCCATCTGTGACGCTGTCGAGAAGCGAAAACTGACGGTCCACGTCAATATCGTTCGCTACAACTCTCCCGATCCGGAAAAGAATGGCATGGAAGCGAGCGAAGATGTGATCGAGCGCAATGCGGGGATTTACCGGGCACGATTGCCCGCGGCCCGTGTGCGTGTCATTCCGCGCGTCGGCTTCGACGTGCAAGCGTCGTGCGGCATGTTTCTGAGGGAGGGCTAACTTCATGTCCAAGATCGTTATTCTCGTGGATAGCTACCGGGACAAGTTGAACCTTGCCTGGCGTATCCGGCAATCCACCGGGCTGGGGTTGGCGGCGATCAATCAGCGTCTCGAGTCGAAGTTGCCCGTGCTCGAAGAAGTGCTCTTCCACAACAATCACGACGAGGTGGCGGCCAAGCTCCGGGAGTTCGTCCAGGGCGTGTCTGCCGAGATGGCGACCTTGCGGATTTTCGAGGTGGGCGAAGATGAGGAGTTCGCGACGTGCCCGCAGGATCGTCGCGAAATACCGTCGGAAACGCTCTTCAACATCCTCGCCGAGCATGACGAGCGGATGGGCGATTGAC
>JBFWSD010001094.1:0-3170 GCA_050248575.1 Gemmataceae bacterium | reverse complement strand
GGCGAATTCCCTCGGTTTTTCCCGAGGCGAAGGTGGAGTTAAATAGGTGCTTTTTCTTTGCCCCGCGTGCGTGGAAACGTTACGATTCAGCTACCAAGTCGCCAGCTTGCATCTTCTGGCCTGGTTCGTGGAGGGGAACATGAACCGTCGGCGTGGATTCACTCTCGTTGAATTGCTGGTGGTGATCGCCATCATTGGCATCCTGATCGCGCTCTTGCTGCCCGCGGTGCAAAAGGTGCGCGAAGCGGCCAACCGTACTCGCTGCCAGAACAATCTCAAGCAGCTGGGCCTGGCCCTGCAGAACTATCACAGCACGTTTCAAAGGTTCCCGAGCGCTTGCCCGGAGTCGGCCATCTGGGGGCCGTCAGTGATGGTCTTCATGATGCCCTTCGTGGAACAGCAGGCCATTTACGAGCTTTACAACACATCGGGCCATTCCGGCGCTTCCATCGGGGTGACCCCCGTGAACGACACTGCAGCCTCGTACCGCCCGCAGCTCTTGCTGTGCCCGAGCGAACGCAACCGGGGCACGCAGACCCAGCTGGGCTGGACCAACTATCACGTCAACTACGGCACGTGGGTTTATTCCAGCGGCTGGAACGGGCTATTCGGCCCCAATTTCTCGGCCGGTGGCGCCAACGGGCCGGGTTACGTGTCGATCGACGACGTGACCGACGGCACCTCGAACACGTCTGCTTTCGCTGAAGTGGTCAACGGGCTGTATGATGCCGGCCCGCCCAAGGATCCCAAGGCCGATTGCTTTGAATTCGGTGCCATCAGCGAGAAGAATCCGAAGCTGGCCCGCGCCCAGTTCCTGGCCAAGGACTGGAACTCGGCCAATATCCCCTGGACGGGGGGCTGGCGTTATCGCGGTTATCCCTGGCGCGAAGGTTCCATCTGGCGCAACGGCTTCAATCACCTGGTGCCGCCCAACTCGGTGTGCTGGCAGCCCAATGGCGACTGGTGGCAGCTGGTCACGCCCCCCACCAGCTATCACAACGGCGGCGTGAATGTCTGCTATGCCGATGGCAGCGTCCATTTCATCAGCGACACGGTTGACCCGGACGCCTGGCAGGGGCTGGGCAGCCGCAACGGCGATGAGGTCTTCAGCTTGCCCTGATCGGGAGACTGGATTGTGTTGAAACGGAGATGGCTCTTCGGATGCTTGTTACTGGCCGCCGGGCTGCTTTCCGGTTGTGCCAAGGTCGAGGATCCCAGCACGCCGGTCAAGGCCGAGGCGGTCGAGCAAGAGATCCGCGACCTCAACGAGCAGCGCCAGAAGGAATGGGGCGAATCCTCTACGGGCGTTGGCCCGCAACAGCAACAGCCCTGATGGCTCGCCAAGCAAGAAGGGACGCGACTCTGTGACAGGGCCGCGTCCCTTTCGTGTTCACACCGGGCTCATTCAGGATAGAGGGCCGTGCTCAGGTAGCGTTCGCCCAGGTCGGGCAGCACCACGACGATGAGCTTGCCCGCGTTCTCCGGCTTGCGGGCCACCTGGCAGGCCGCGAAGGCCGCGGCGCCCGAGCTGATACCGCACAGCATGCCTTCCTCGCGCACCAGGCGACGCGACATGTCAAAAGCGTCGTCGTCGTTCACCTGGATCACCTCATCGATCACTTCCAGATTCAGCACGCCGGGGATGAAGCCGGCGCCGATCCCCTGGATCTTGTGTTTGCCCGGCTTGAGTTCCTGCCCGTGCATCTTCTGGGTGATGACCGGGCTGTTGATCGGCTCGACGGCGATGGCCTTGAAGCTGGGCTTCTTCTTCTTGAGTACCTCGCTGCAGCCCGTGATGGTGCCGCCCGTGCCGACGCCGGAGACGAGGATGTCGATCTTACCGTCGGTGTCGGCCCAGAGCTCCTCGGCCGTGGTGCGGCGATGCACTTCCGGGTTGGCCGGGTTCTTGAACTGTTGCGGCATGTACGAGCCGGGCGTGGACTTGACGAGCTCTTCCGCCTTGTTGACAGCGCCGGTCATGCCCTTGTCGCCGGGGGTGAGCACGATCTCGGCGCCGAAGGCCTTGAGCAGGCGGCGGCGTTCGAGGCTCATGGTCTCGGGCATGGTGACGATGAGCTTGTAGCCCCGCGCGGCACAGGTAAAGGCCAGGCCGATACCCGTGTTGCCGCTGGTCGGCTCGATGATGGTGGTGTCCTTGTTGATCTTGCCCTCGCGCTCGGCGGCGTCGATCATGTTGACGCCGATGCGGTCTTTCACCGACCAGATCGGATTGAAGCTCTCGAGCTTGGCGACGACCGTGGCCTTGGCGTCGTCGCCCACAACGCGCCGAAGCTTGACCAGGGGAGTGTTGCCGATGCACTGGGTGATGTCGTCGTAGATCTTGCCGCGGAAGCCCATGGGATCCTCCCTCCTGGTGGGGAACGAGGCAGATTGGATAAACTCTACTGGTGAAGCGGATTGTAATGACCCGGGAAAAACCGGGCAAGCCCAGGGCAACTTGCCTGTCGTGATACTGGCGTCTGCCCGGCTTTCGCGTTAAGCTGACTCTCGTTCCAATTCGTACTCTGCTGCCGGGAGTCATGTGATGAAGGGCTGCGCCGTTGCGCTAGGCTGGTTGCTGGTTGCCTCGCAAGTCATGGGCGATGACGGGCTTCGTATCGGGCCGGACGACTGGCCCTGGTGGCGCGGGCCAAATCGTAACGCGGTCGCCCGTGTGCAGAAAGTGCCGACCACCTGGAGCGAGACCAAGAACATCGTCTGGAAGGCGGCGGTGCCCGGCCGCGGGCACGGTTCGCCGATCGTGGTGGGCAGCCGTGTCTTCTTGGAAAGTGCCGATGAGCAGAAGCAGACGCAGTTCGTGCTCTGTTACGACCGCGCCACGGGCAAGCAGCTCTGGCAGAAACAGCTGCACGCCGGAGGATTCGATGGCCGCTTCCACAAGAAGAACACGCGTGCCTCGTCGACGCTTGCCTGTGACGGCGAGCGAGTCTTTGCACCGTTCTACAATGCCGGCGCGTTGTGGCTGACCGCCCTCGATCTCGAGGGCAAGCAGCTCTGGCAGAAGAAACTGGGCAACTTCGTCTCGCACTGGGGCTACTCCGCCTCGCCGTGCCTCTACCAGTCGCTGGTCATCGTTGCCGGTGATCACAAGGGGGAGGGCGGCGGCTACCTGGTGGCGCTCGACCGCCAGTCGGGCGCTGAAAAATGGC
>JBFWSD010001093.1:0-3172 GCA_050248575.1 Gemmataceae bacterium | reverse complement strand
GGAAGATCGGCCGCCGCACGTAGTAGCCCGGCGAATACGAGTAGTAGCTGGTCACCACCGGGGCCGGTGCGTAGTAACTCGTGTACGTGACCGGAGCGGAATAGTAGGTCGTGTAGACCGGGGCGGGCGCCGGAGGATAGTAGTAGCTGACGTAGGGCTGCGGATAATACACCACCTGGGCCTGGGCGCTGTCGGCGGTCAGCAACAGACTTGCCAGCGCGAGCATCACCACCATCGAGGTGCACTTCAAGTAGCTCATGTCATCTCTCTCCGTGAGTGAGGAGGGCCGCGGTGGCGAACATCGCCGCCGGTTTGGAGCACATCCCCTACTGTCATGATTATGGATCCGGGTTGCCGAGGCGAGCGCAAAAATCGCTGCCACAATGTCTTGCTGCCAAGACTTGCCGATCAGGCAAAGAGGGCAAGATCGTGGCGCGCCGGTGTTGCATGGAGGTGCCCGCCCGCCGCCACGTTCTTTTTTCATATCCTCTGGTGGCCTCGCAACCATCGAGCTATAATCCCCAATTCACGCCCCGTTGTTGCCAGCCAGCGTGGCAGGCCGGGCAATCCAGGTAACTCTTTTTCAGATTTGTGGGGACATGGTTAATCGCAATCTACTACGAGAATTTGACGTTCCTGAAACCGACAAGCAGGAACTCGGCGAAATCTTCAACGACGAATGGCTACCGGATCAGGAACAGGAATTTGAAGTCAACAAGATCGTCACGGGCCGCGTGCTGCACGTGACGGGCGACGAGGTCTGGATCGACGTCGGCTACAAGAGCGAAGGCATCATCCCGGTCAACGAATGGTACGACGAAGGGGCCGACAAGGTTGTCCCGCCCCAGGCCGGCGAGGAAGTGCAAGTCCTGCTCGATGCCGTCGAAGACGAATCGGGCGCCATCGTGCTCTCCTACCGCAAGGCCAAGCGGCAGAAGGAATGGGAACAGGTCATCGAGAAGCACAAGGAAGGGGACGTGGTCTCCGGCTCGGTGACGCGCAAGATCAAGGGCGGGCTGCTGGTCAATATCGGCGTCAACGTGTTCCTGCCCGCCAGCCAGGTGGATATTCGCCGCCCGCCGGACATCGCCGACTACATTGGCAAGACCATCGAGTGCAAGATCCTCAAGATCGACGAAGCACGCCGCAACATCGTGGTCAGCCGCCGCAAGCTGATCGAAGATCAACGCGAAGAGATGAAGAAGAAGCTCCTTGCCGAGATCCAGGAAGGGCAGCTTCGCAAGGGCATCGTCAAGAACATCGCCGAGTTCGGCGCCTTCGTGGACCTCGGCGGCATCGACGGCCTCCTGCACATCACCGACATGAGCTGGGGCCGCGTCTCCAACCCCCACGAAGTGGTGCACATCGACCAGGAGCTGGAAGTCTACATCATCAAGGTCGAGCGCGATCGCGAGAAGATCGCCCTGGGCCTGAAGCAGAAGACGGCCAGCCCGTGGGAAGAAGTGGAACGCAAGTACCCGGTGAGCAGCCGCCACACGGGCGAAGTCGTCAACGTCATGAGCTACGGAGCCTTCGTCAAGCTCGAGCCCGGCATCGAAGGCCTCGTGCACATTTCCGAGATGAGCTGGACCAAGCGTATCAACCACCCCAACGAGCTGGTGCAGATCGGCGACCAGATCGAGGTGCAGGTCCTGAACATCAACAAGGAAAAGCAAGAAATCTCCCTGGGCATGAAGCAGGTCCAGCCCAACCCGTGGGACAAGGTGGCC
Organism: Gemmataceae bacterium; assembly: GCA_050248575.1. Taxonomy (GTDB): domain Bacteria; phylum Planctomycetota; class Planctomycetia; order Gemmatales; family Gemmataceae; genus JBFWSD01. Next base: position 1,442 of record JBFWSD010001093.1, on the reverse strand, counting down.
GAGAAGTATCCGCCGAACACCGTCATCACGGGCACCGTTCGCAATCTGACCAACTACGGAGCCTTCATCGAGATCGAGGAGGGCATCGACGGCCTCTTGCACGTGAGCGACATGAGCTGGGTCCGCAAGGTCGGCCACCCCAGCGAGGTCGTCAGCAAGGGGGACAAGGTGCAGTGCGTGGTATTGACCGTGGACCAGGAGCGGAAGCGCATCGCCCTGGGCCTGAAGCAGATGGCCAGCGACCCCTGGGAAGGGGATATCCCGGGCCGTTACCATCCGGGCGAGGTCAAGGTCGGCAAGGTCACCAAGCTCACCAACTTCGGCGTGTTCGTCGAGCTCGAGCCCGGGCTGGAAGGACTCCTGCACATCTCCGAACTGTCCGACGAGAAGGTGGACAGCCCGGAAGAGGTCGTCAAGGTGGGCGACGAGATCGAGGTCAAGGTGCTGCGTGTGGACCCGGCGGATCGCAAGATCGGCCTGAGCCGCAAGCGGCTGGGCGAAGACGGCGAGGAAATCGAAGGCGAGGAAGGCGAAGCCGCAACCCCGGCGCAGCCCAAGCGCGAATTGCGCGGCGGCACCGGCGGCGTCAGCGGCCAGCTCATCCAGATGCCTGGCGAAGAAAAGAAAGAGTGAGTTGTCCCTGAATTCTCGAACCGCAAGCACGGCCCGTTTCGTGCTTGCGGTTTTTTGTTGGCTCCAGAGAGGCAGAAGCCCGGCAGATGCGCGTACAAGTCCTGAAACCGGGCTTCATTCCGTCTCGATTGCAGTCACATCGATTGGTTGCCCGCACGGGCGTACCGGTTGTAGCGAAGGTACGCTGTAGAATTATCCTCCTGGGAAGTCCGGTTTGGGAACGTTCGCAGGGATTGTGCGAGCCTGCACACTCAAGCCCGTGATACCGCGCCAAGGGGGGCCAGCCTGCTAATTTGGAAAAGGCTTGACTGCAGGCATCCCACGGAGGCTGTCGATAACCTATCCTGTTATAGGCAGTTCCGGGTTAACAAGACCTGAAGCGGTGTCCGGCGGGGATGCCGAAAGCGGATATAGAACGGGCAGCCAGTGTTTGCTTCGCGTTGAGATTTTCACCATGACCAAACCACGACGGCCTCGCAGTGAATCGGTGCAGTCGCCGCTCGAGACCTACTTGCGCGAGATCAACGAAACGGCGTTGCTCTCGGCCGACCAGGAAAAAGAGCTGGCCCATCGCATCGAGGAGGGGGACAGCGAGGCCCGCGACCAGATGGTCCGCGCCAACTTGCGCCTGGTGGTCAACATTGCGCGCGGCTACACGGGCAAGGGGCTCAGCCTGCAGGACCTGATCGAGGAAGGCAACCTCGGCCTGCTGCGCGCGGTCGAAGGCTTCGACCCCACCATGAACACCCGGTTCAGCACCTACGCCAGCTACTGGATCAAGCAATCCATCAAGCGGGCCCTGGTGAACA
>JBFWSD010001092.1:0-3172 GCA_050248575.1 Gemmataceae bacterium | reverse complement strand
TCATCGAAGAGGGCCAGTCTTACGACAAGACGCTGGACGTTGTCGCGGCAATGGCCGAGTCCATTGCGGAGAACTTTGCCAGCTACCGGGAGTGTTTCGAGAAACCGGCCGAGTTCGAGGGCGATATCGAAAGCATCTGATGCACCATCGAAGTGCTGGCGCTCACCACGCGCGTGCGATGGCGCAGAGCGGCGTGAACAGGTCGCAGGGGATGGCAAGTCGGTGCCCTTGCCGTGATCAGGTTGACCAGTCGAGCCCAAAGCATTGGAAGAATACGAGCGCGGCGGATGAGCGGCCCGCGATGCCAGCCGCGGAGGTTGCGTGCCAAGGCTCTTGATCGTCGGTGGCGGGCTGTTCGGTTCCCTGGCGGCAGCGCTGGCGCGCAGCCAGGGCATCGAGGCCGCTGTCTTCGACGCGGGCCTGCCCGGCGCAGCGTCCCCCGCGGCGGCTTGCTTGCTCAAGGAAGCCTGGGCAGGCAAGAAACATCGCGATGCATACCTCCAAGGACTGCCCGTGCTTGATCGACTGTTCGGGCTGCGCCAGGTTCGCCTCGAAGACGATGCGGGCAAGGTCGAAGAGTTTCATTTCGTTCCGCCCGGTCTCATGCTCGAAAAGGAGCCGATCCGCGAACGCGTCACGGCCATTGGCGACGGCTGGCTCGAGGCGGGCGGGCAACGCCACGATGGCTGGGTTTACGTGGCCGCCGGCGTCTGGTGCAACGAACTGCTTCCCGACCTCGGCGTGTACGGTAAAGCCGGGGCCGCTTTCGCCTTCGCGGGCGAACGCGCGGGCCGCATCCGCCCACTTGGCCCGGGTAAACAGGCCATCGCCTTCGTTCGCGATCCAGGCTTCACCCACTTCAGCGACGGCACCGCGGAACGGGAGCTGACTGAACAGCACCTGCAAGCAAGCCTGGCGGAAGCAGCCCGGCTGGGGCTCGCCGAGCCGGTGCAGAAGATCATCGGTGTCCGCCCGTATGTGCCCGGCGGGCCCGTCTTCCGCGCGGTGGGAGAACGCACCTGGCTGGCGACCGGCGGTCGCAAGCTAGGGACGATCCTGGGCGCGTATTACGCCAGCAGACTCATTCCATTGCTGGCCCCGTGAAAACCCGAGTGAAAGCGCCTAAAAAACTCGGTACGTCTGGTCTTTCGTCTTGAATGCAGCCCGCGGCGTTGGTTTACTTGATTGTTCGTCACACCTGGGCCATATCGAATGCCAGCCAGGAGCCCGTCATGAGTGCGCAGCCCAACGGTCAACTTGCTCCCGTCGGCGGGGGCGATCCCATTCCGCTCATCCGTCCCAAGCTTCGCATCGGCCGGCGCGATTCGTGCGATGTTTGCCTGCGCTATCCGAACATCTCCGGCGAGCATTGCGAGCTTTCGTTCGACGGTTACTGGAAGCTGACCGACCTGGGCAGCACGAATGGCACGAAGGTCAACGGCGTGCGCGTGCAGCGCAAGCGCTTGCGGCCCGGCGATGAGATCGGCATTGCCAGTCGCCGCTTCATCATCGAGTACACGCCCATGCCGGGTGGCTCCACTCCTCTGGAAGACTCGAATGAAGAAGAACTGACCGGACTGTCGCTGCTCGAGAAGGCCGGCCTGGTCCACAAACGCCGCGACGACGAAATGCCCCCCTTCCGGCGCCGCTGACTTCAAGCGATCAGCATTCAGCGATCAGCAATCAGCATTCAGCGATCAGCATTCCAATCAACTAGCGCACGCCACAGCCAAACGCAACTGCGCGCAATCGGGCATTCCTCGAGCTGAAAGCTGATCGCTGAAAGCTTTCAGCGATCAGCATTCCAATCAACTAGCGCACGCCACAGCCAAACGCAACTGCGCGCAATCGGGCATTCCTCGAGCTGAAAGCTGATTGCTGAAAGCTGATTGCTGATCGCAACTCAGGCCACGACGCGGTTACGGCCCGCGTTCTTGGCCTGGTAGAGTTTCTCATCGGCCTGGCGGATGAGCTCGGTGGAGGTGACGACCGGGTCGCCGGAAGTGCAGGCCACGCCCATGCTGACGGTGACCTTGAACTCGTTGTTGTCGAACTGGAAGGCGCGGCCCTCGACGAGGGCGCGCAGTCGCTCGGCCAGCGTGACGGCGCCGTCGCGGCCCGTTTCGGGCAGCACGAATGCGAGCTCTTCGCCGCCGTAGCGGGCAAACAGCTCTTCCTTGCGCACAGAGCCCTTGAGCATGCCGGCCAGCTCGCGGAGCACATAGTCGCCGCACAGGTGGCCGTGGTTGTCGTTGATCTTCTTGAAGTGGTCGATGTCGAGCAGGATCAACGAGAGCGGGCGGCGATAGCGCCCCGAACGCGACAGCTCGCGATCGAGAAACTCCACGAAATAGCGCTTGTTGGCCGCACCGGTCAGGCCGTCGTGAATGGTCAGGCGATAGATCTCTTCGTGATACTGCGATTCGATGCTGCCGCCCGTGAGATAGCGGAAGATCCAGTTGCCGATGCGCAGCGTGTCGCCGTCGGCGAGCTTGTGGATCGACACTGGCTTGTCGTTGATGGCGGTGCCGTTGGTGCTTTGCAGATCGACCACGTAGTGGCCCGTCTTGCCCGGGCGCAGCTCGGCGTGCCGCCGCGACACGGAAGGATCGTCGAGATGCAGCCCGCACTCAGGATCGCGGCCGGCGACGATGGTTCCTTCACCCAGCAAGTAACGCCGGCCCATCATCGGGCCGGTCGGATAGATGTGCACGAGGCACGCGTCCCCTTGCGCCGGCGAGGGCGGCTGCACCGGCACCGTTACCAGGGTGTCGACTTCGCCGTGCATTTCCATCGTCTCATGCGCAGTGCGAACCAGTTCTTGCTTCATGAGAAGAGCCTCAACTTCACTACCCAGGGAAGATGCGAGTTCGAGATAAGCCGATGCTTGGAGGGATAACGTAGCGATCTGATTGGTGGAAATCAAGTTCAGGGTGGGAAAAAAAAGACATGCTGGGGAGAACATCTGGCAGGGCAGGGTTTTTGGACAAGCCCGGCTTCCTGGAGAAGCCGGGCTGCCCCTGGTGTTTGCCCTACTTCTTCTCCCAGACCTGGATGCAGCGGAAGTCGAAGTCGCCACGTTCTTTCTGGAGACCAATTCCCTTCGTCTTGTCGCCGCCGATCTTCCAGGCCTTTTCGATGACCTCGTCGTTCAGTTTGACGACGGCGACCC
>JBFWSD010001091.1:0-3173 GCA_050248575.1 Gemmataceae bacterium | reverse complement strand
AGCGCGGGGCCGCTCGTCAGCGAGAAGGAAGCCAACAACGGCTTTCGCCAGGCGCAGCCCATCCAGGTGCCCCAGGCCGTGGAAGGCGCGATCCAGGCGCCGCAAGACGTGGACGTCTTCAAGATCGCGGGCAAGGCGGGCCAGAAGCTCTTGATCGAAGTCCACGCAGCCCGGCGCGGCTCGCCGCTCGATCCCATCCTGACTCTTTATGACGAGCGTAGCCAGGTGGTGGCACGGAGCGACGACGATGATCCTTCCGGCGACGCGCGCCTGGAGGTGACCTTACCGCGCGACGGGGCCTATTTCCTGAGTTTGATCGATGCCCACGATCAGGGCAGCCCGGCGCACGTGTATCGGATCATCGTGAACGGCAAGTAGCTCATTCCAGCAACAGGACGCAAGGCAGCTTGTCGGGCTCGGCAAGCCGCAAGAGCTCGTAGCCGATGCCCGCCATGCCCTGGAAGAACGAGGGGCTGGCGGCAATGGCGGGCACCTCGGCATTCAGGCGGAAGCGGCCCTGGTCGCGGGCAAGACGGACAAGGTGCCCGGCCCAGCCGCGTGCTTGCTGGAGCAAAGCGGGGCGCTGGAGGCGGCGGCCCGCTTCCAGCAGGAAGTCGATGCGGCCCAGGTTGCCGCAGCAAAGGTGGTCCGCGCCGCTGAGTCCGGCCGCTTGCACCGCCTGGAGGGCACGATCGATGTCGCGGCGAATCTCGTCATCGTCGAGGCAGGAAAGCCCACCGAGTCGGCCCAGGCCGATGCCCGCAGCGCCGTGGCACCAGGCATTCATGCCCTTGACGGCCTCGTCGCGCAGGTCGGGCCAGCTGCCCTCCTCTCCAGACCAGAGTGCGGTTTCGTAGGCGATCCCTTCGCGGGCCGCCTCGAAGAAGCGCTGTTCGCCCGTGGCCTGCCCCAGGCGGGCCAGAGCAAGGGCGATGCCGGCTGCCCCATGGGCGAACCCGGTCAAGGGCTGCTTCGTCCAGGGGAGCGGCCAGGCCCGCAGTCCACATTCGGTGACAACGCGTTTCGCGAGCAGATGTTCGCCACAGCGAACGGCCACCTCCAGGGCGCTGGTGTTCTTCTCTTGGCCCGCAAGCGCAAGCAAGCTCAGAATGCCGCCGCCAACCCCGGCCAGCACATCGAGCATCTCGTCCTGGGCGATCCGTCTGGCTGCGAACAACTCGGGTTAGCGTCGCGCCAGTGACTGCAATTCCTCGTCTTGAAGCCAGCGCGCGCCATGAAGCAGGGCATAGAGTTGCCCGCTCATGCCGGCGGCCGTCCCCAGGTTGAAGAGGGCTCCGGCCGCGTTCGAGTGCCGGAACGCCCGGCGCAGCGGCACGAGGGCGGCCAGGGCAAGATCGCGATAGCCCGCCCCGCCCGTGATGTGCTCGAGCGCCGCCAGGAACAGGGCCACTCCCAGCCTGCCGTCATAGAGCGTGTCCGCCATCGCCTGCAGGCTGAGACGCTCGGTGGTCGGATCGACGGAAACGGAAAACCAGGTGGCGCTGCCATCCGCGCCGCGAAGGGCCGTGGCCCGCATATCTTCGGCCAGACGCAGCGCCGCCTCGATCAACTCTTCGCGATGGCTCGTCGTGGAATCGGCAGGGAACTCTGGCGCAGACTCGATTCGACGGATCAACCAGCGTGCCTGCATGGTCGCGTGGGTCAGACCAGCTTGAAACTTCAGATCTTCTTCTCCCAGCGCACGCAAACGTGCTTGCACGCGGAGGTGCCCGCTTTCTGCGAAGAAATTCCGCGCTACAACCGTGTCGTGAGCGATCAGGTCGGTGCCGTCGCTCATGACGTTGAAGAAGGGAATGTCGAGGAGTTCCATGGCCTCGAGTTCGGCGCGCAGCATGCCCCAGGGAATCTGCCCGTCGAGTTCGGGAGGGCTGGTCAGAAAGGCCCGCGCCAGCCGGTCGAGCTCGATACTCCGGTCGACGGCGTCGTGCAGATACTCGGGATGGAGCAAACGTCGCGCGACCATTGCGTAGCTGCGCGTGGCCCGCAGCACCTGGCGCAGCTTGAGAGCGCGGCATTCGGCCAGCGGGCCGTCCGCTGCCAGCAGGGCGTCACGCTGTGCCAGCAGCAAGCGATACATGTCCTGGAAGCCTGCCTCGATCTCGCCGCCGTGATCCCGGGCCGAGACCGGCTGGCCGTTCAGGTGAGGTAGATTGGCCTCCGGTTTCATCTGCCAGCTCTTGTATTCGAGCTGCATGCGGTCGGTGTTGATGGCATTCCAGTCGGGGTAGAGGCTGCCGGTTTCCTGTTTCTCGTCGCCGCCGAGACCGCTGAGATCGAAGCTGCGGCCCGGGCCGCCCGGCATCCAGCTTGGCAGCAGTCCGTTCCGCAACACCGAGTCTTCCAGCAAGACCATGGCCCGGCGATCGGCCGAACGGGCCAGGTCCGGATCCCAGATGCGAATCACCGCCTGCAACATCGTTTCCAGATCGATGAGGATGGGCTGCTCACCCGAGGCGATGATGTTCTCGAGGTGAAAATCGGTCCCTTGCAGCACATAGACCAGGCACAGGATCATGCCGACGCGGCGATAGAAACGGCGGGCCGCCTCTTCATCCGCCAGCGGCGCGTGCTCGGCATACTCCACCCAGCCGTGCGCGCCGCGCTCGAGCACCTTGAGCGTGCCGAGGGGCAGCGGGCAGCCCCGCGCATTCAGCCACGCCAGGATCTTGAAATAGGCGACGTCGATGCCCAGGTCTTTTGGCTTGTAGATGAGCTTGAGCCCCGAAGCGAACGTCATCGAGACCACGCTGCGGCCCCGATTGTGCGGATCGGAAAGGCCAAGCTTCACCTTGGCGACGATGCCTGGATCCTGCCCGTCATGAAACAGCTCGGCGATGCTGGCCCGGTCTTCTTCGAGACGGCGACAAAACTCGGCCACGTACTCGACCCAGTGTTCGACCCCGATCGACAGCAGCCGGGCGAGCACCGGGTAATCCAGAAAGAAGGACAGCAAGCCACCCGCGCGCAGCTGGTTCACAAAACGCTGATAGAAGATGCGCGGCGGCGGCGCATCCTCTTCCGGCGCTGGCACGCGGAACATGGTCAGCGGATCTTGCTGCGTGACGAAGTGGCGGAACTCCAGGCTGAGGGCCATGGCCGACATCCCGCTCAGTCGACCCAGGAGGGCATGCTGGAAACGCGACAGGGCGAGC
>JBFWSD010001090.1:0-3176 GCA_050248575.1 Gemmataceae bacterium | reverse complement strand
TCCTCGTTGTTGTGGACACGCTCCCAGATCTTCATGGCCATCTTGTCCTGGTCATTGGGGATGAGGATGATGCGCCCTTCGACGCGCGGGCCATAATGAGCGTCAAAGGCGGCCTTCAGATCCTCCGCCGTGGCCTTGACGCGATTGCGACACAGCTTGCTCATCATCAAGCGCGAGCGGATGACGTCTTCCTTCCACTCGAACAGCGTCTTCTTGTACTGGCTGAGCACCTTGGACTCGAAGTCCTTGAGGGTCAAACCGCCCAGGTCCTTGAGATCTTGCTGCAGGGCCGCTTCCACCTCCGCCATGGAGACAGAGATGCCGGCATCCTTGCACTCCCGTTCAATGATCAGCTTGTTGACGAAGAATTCCAGCCGCTCGGCGCCGAAGCGGGCGATCAGATATTCGCCAAGATCGGCACGCGTGATGACCTGCGTGCCATAGATGTAGGCGACGGCCCGCTGCGCGTAATCCGAGGGGGAATTCGGCGACTCGGTAGCTTGCGGCTTTTCGGCCGGCTCCTTGGGATCGGCCACCGCGTAGGGGGAGAGCCCGCCCGAAATCACCAGGCCGGCGGCCAGCCCCAAGAATCCGGTCACCAGGGCCAGCCGGAACCCGTGGCTGACCCGCCTGTTCTGTTGACATCCGTGCATGATCGCCCTCCTTACCCGAATTATCGAGAGGAGAGAGCTATAACCCTGTTGTGGACCGAGTTCAAGGTCAGCTAGAAGCGTTGCAGTACAGGAATGCAGCAAAAGAACAGGGTGAAGGGTTTGCAGAGATTGCGGACCCAGGTGTCCTGTCCTGGACAGTCGATCTCAGGGCAACTTCGAGGGCACCACGGGCAGTGTCTTGCCCGCTTCCGGCTCCTTGGCTTTGAAGAGGCGGCCCCGGTCATGCAGCTTGTCGTGCCGGCGTGTGGAGAAATGCCGCAATACGCCGCAGCACAGGTCGAACGCTGGCTGAAAACAAGGCGGCACGCACTTCTCCAGGCAAGACTTGCGCGTGGCCCCGATGTGAATCTCATCGTAGGGCTGCAGCCTGATGTTGGTGCGCTGGTCGTCCTGGTTGACGATGGCGCGCAGGTCGATCTTGAAGACCTCGGGAGGTTTGCCCTCCTCGATGTGGGGCCGGACCACGTAAACATCATTGGAGGCGCCATCCGGCGTGATCCCGCCGACCCGTTGCAGCATGTCGAGGACGGTTTCCTGGCCGCGATAGTCGACGGCCCGCTGCAGGCCGGAAACCTGGCCATAGAGGTAAACAAACTGGCTGCGGTAATCGGCCACGCGAATCGCCACCCTGGGCTGGTCGACGCCGGCCACCTCGGCGACCAGCCTGCGAATCTCGGGCAGGTTCTGGTTCTCGACGCGGAGTTGCCCGTACCGGCCCAGATCGATGCGGCCGTCGGGACCAACGGGATACTTGCCATCGAGTTCCTGGTGTTGCCCGACACGCAGCTCGAGCACGTCGGGGCACTGAACCACGTAGAAGGCGGGGATATCGCGATTACGTTCGTGGGCGCCGGGCTCGGACATGAGCGCACGATCGAAGTTGGGCTGCTCGACGGCACAGCCCGCCAGGAGCCAGGCCCCCAGCCAGGCCAGCCAGCGATAGCTTCTCATGCCGGGGCGTGAACATGTGCCTCGCAAAGCCATGATCCGTCCACGGAGGAAAGTAACGGGAGCCTGCCGGCGCGCACCTCCCCTGATCACCCACCCTCTTGGATCGGCAACCGATTAGGCGGTTCATGAGGGAAAAAGGGAGTTACAGCGGCCCTGCAAACCAGGAGCGGCACGGCATTTGGTTCCCGGGCCGTGTTGGGCTTGCTGGCGTTTCCGCGATACCTCTCTCCTGCCCCGGTGTTAGAGAGATGCCCGTGTTTGGGTAGAACCATTCCCCGTTGGAGGTGAGTACGATGTTGCGCAAGTCGGTGTCCGTGTTAATGGTCGTGTGCCTCTTCCTGGCCATGATCGGCGTGGTCTATGCCGCGGAAGGCACGGTCGTCAAGTTCGAGAAGGGCAAACTCACGGTCAAGGTCGGCGGCAAGGATGAAGAAGTGCCCCTGAAGGGGGTCAAGATCGTCGACGCTGGCGGCAACCAGGTCAAGGGCAAGAAGCTCAAGGAAGCCCTCAAGGTCGGCGGCAAGGTCGACATCAAGAAAGAAGGCGACAAGGTGGTGGAAATCACCATCAAGTAGCCCAGGCTGAGGTGCAACGCCAGGCCCATCTGCCCCGCGCAGGTGGGCCTGCTTTTTTCATCCTTCGACCTTACTCCCTCACGCCGCTGGAAGTGTTCGCTCGAAACTTCCCCTCCTCGGAGCGTCGCCGTCGCCATACGAACCATGCGGAAGAAGCGATGGTGGCCGCCGTCAGAGCCGACCACCAGTCCGCCGCCAGGCGCCAGAGCCCCCCCGGCAGTTCAGACGCATGCGTGTCCGTGGTGGCGTCGCTGATCTGGGCAACCGGGTGATCGTCTGTTTGACTGGCGCCAGCAATAGCGACAACGGAGACTGCCGCTGCCTGCGGCGGAGCTCCAAGCACCTGGGCTGCACCGGTTGCCAGGGGGTCGACCTGCTGGGGAGCGAAAGCGGCGAGCCAGCCATCGAGCTCAAAGGCAGTCTCCGCCAGCCACAGCCCGGCCTGGGCCAGTGCCTGATCGATCAGGTCAACGCCGGCGAGTTCGGGGTTGCCTGCCAGCAACTGGGCGCGGAAGTTCTCGAGCGCCTTCTGCAGCCCGACGACGAACTCGAGCCATTCGGGGACTTCCATCTCTTCGGCAGCATCCTCTGCTGTTTCGTCGGGCGTCTCGTCCACGCCGCTCTGGGCAAACAGCAGCGAAAGCAAGTTGACCGAACCAAGCAGGCCGACATTGCTGCCCACCACGAAACTGTCGGCGGCGTTCTCATCCTCGGCGACGTCACCATCTTCACTGGATGATCCGGCCAGCACAGTGGCAATGACCGACAGCCTGGCGGCATCGATGGAATCCAGGTTGGTGACGGAGCCCAGGTTGTCGCCGCCGAAGCCGGGCAGCCCAGCAAAAAAACCTTCCAGACTGATCACCAGGGGAATGCTGTCTCCCTGGTTGGTGACATAGATGTCGTTGCCCACCACTTGCAGGGCGCTGGGGCTGCTCAGCTCGGCATCTCTGAAGATGAGCGAATCGGCGTAATT
>JBFWSD010001089.1:0-3186 GCA_050248575.1 Gemmataceae bacterium | reverse complement strand
CGACGCTCTCCTGTGCGAGATAGGCTTGCCAGTGCGGGCGTGCCTGTTCCGACCGGCCAAGTTGATCGAGCGTGTCGGCGAGGTTGTAGTGCGCGTCCGCGTAAAAGGGGCTCGCTTCGAGAGCACGGCGATAGGCCTGGATCGCCTGGTCGCCCACATTCATCTCCACGAGGACATTGCCCAGGTTGTTCCAGGCCTCGGCGAAGTTGTGATCGAGCTCGACCGCCTGGCGGAAGCGTTCGCAGGCCGCTTCCCTCGCCCCCAGTTCAAAGAGCACATTGGCCAGGTTGAAGCAGCTCACGGCATCGGGCCCGCTCAGCAGCAACGCTTGCCGGTAAGCATGAGCAGCATCTTCGAGACGATGGGACTCTTCGTGCACGCGGGCCTGCTCGAACCAGTCGGACGCCGTCGGCGTTCCGTTCGTCTCGAAGGCGATCGGCTGGTGGTCGTCGGCTGCCTGGTCGGGAAAGTCGAAGTGAAGCTGCCCGGTGGTTTCGGCGAGCTGGCCTTCTTCGAGGCGAACGAGGAGTTGCCCGTCGCGCTCGATGAGGGCCAGTTGCTCGAGCGGCTTGTCGACCTCGGGCAGCCAGCTCTGCAGTTGTTCGAGGCTGACGCGGATCTCGGGGGCAGACACGCCCGCCGTGGCCAGATCGCACAGCGTCTTGAGTCCGGTCACCTGCTGAAAATCGAAGTAGCAAACGCCTTGATGGGTCTCGGCCGGGCGGATCAGGCCGGCCCGCATCCAGGCGCGGATGCGATCGCGCGGCAAGCGCAGCAGCCTGCCCAGCTGCGCCGAGGTATAGAGACGATGCACGCCCTGCGAGTGCTGTTCGAGGCCAAGGCGCTCGAGCCAGTCTTCTTCGGCAACGATGGCGAGCGGGCTGCCCGCTTGTTGCAGCTTGCGTGCCTTCTCGAGCTTGCGCGTGAGGTTGCCGTCGAGGCGAAGGGGCCAGCCTTCCTGCCCGACCACGAGGAAATGGGTATCGCGGGTGACCTGGCGCGAAAATTCACCGCCGAAGGAGAGGACCATGTCGGCGGCCTCGGCCCGCGTCATGGTGGCGAGCCGGCCCGTGAAGGCGACCTGCTTTCCTTGCAACCAGCGTGCTTCCATTTTAGTGCCGAAGTCCATGGTCGATGGGGCATCCATTGCGGACATGATACACGCAGTGCCGACGGGGTCCATCACTATTGCCGCAAGTCTATTGACCCGGACCGCTTGCGGCGCGGGCAGTATTGTTTCATGTCGCTGGTCACTGGTCATTGGTCACCTGTTCAAGATGCGGCGCGACAAGGCGCGCGAGGGAGTCTGAATCTCGTCCGCGGGCAGCATGGGGCAGTGGCGATGTGGCCCGTGCCCCGCAGAGCGGGGCGGTCAAATAATGGGCGCTCCACTTCCACGCAGATTGGGGTTGGCCTGCGGGCGGCGCCTCGCTATAGGGCCCAGCTGGTGCGGAGTCTCCAGAGGGGCCTGATCATGAAACGATGGCACAAGGCGATCGGTGCTTTGCTCGGCCACCGGGCCGCGGGCGTGGTGCTGGCAATGGGGCTCGCGGGCTGCAGCACGGCACCCCTGGCCGATATCCTGGACACGTTCCGCCCGGGCAAGATGGGACCGAGCCAGACGCCTCCCTACGGTGGCGTGTTGCAGCCTCACCCGATGCCGACGACCGCGCCCTTGCCTGGTCCGACGCCGTATGTGGCGCCGCCGCCCGGCGTGGCGCCGCCGCCCAATGTGTACACGCCGCCGCCGGGCGTGGGCGGGCCGACTTTCGGCGCCCCGGCCCCGGCTGCACCAGGATTCGGCCCGCCGCCCGCTGCTCCCGCGCCGCCGCCGCTGGCACCGGCGCCCGCGCCAGTAAGTCCGGGCTTCGGTTCGTCGCCGCCGCCCCCTTCGTCGCCTGGCTTCAGCACCTCGGCCACGCCGTTCAACACGGCGGCTGCGACCAGCCCGACCACCAGTCTGACCAGTGGCAGCGTGCCGGCGCCGATGCCCGTGGGATCGCCAGCGCCGGCGCCACGATCGACCACGCCGGCAGCAGTGACGACGGAACCGCCCGCGGCGCCTGCGCCGCCCGCTCCCATCGCGCCGGGCAGCGATGCCCTGACATTCCCAACCGGTCGCTAGTCGTCAACTCTTCTTGCGTAGTTGGATGTTGAGGGGCTTGCCCTCGATCTTGACGTCCGTGGTGTGCGCGGCCGCGGGCGGCGACTCGCTCCATTCGATCGTGAGCGTCTCATCGGCGATGTACTGGCGGTGCGTGGCGATGGCCCGGGCCAGTTGCTCGTCCTTCGTGCCGAGATGGAGCACGATGTGATCTTCGAGGTCGAGGTTGGAATCCTTGCGCAGGTTCTGCACCTGCCGAACGACATCGCGGGCCAGGCCTTCGAGCTTGAGCTCTTCGGTGATGCGGGCATCGACGGCGACGGCGGTCCCCTTGTCCTCCACGCCGGCCCAGCCCTCGGGGCCGGCGGTCTGTACCCACAGGTCGCCCGGCTCGATATCGACGACCTCGCCCGACTCGAGCTTGAGCGCGTAGTTCTTGCGCTCGCGCACGCAAACCAGCAAGTCGGCGGTCGAGACCCTGGGCAACGCTTTCTGCACGTCGGCCAGCTTGTCCTTGAGGCGCAGCCCGAGCGATTTCAGGTTCGGCTTGATGTCGTAGCGCAGCAGTTCTCCCTGGCCAGGGTCGTGCCAGCTCAGCTTCTTGATGTTGAGCTCGTCGAGGAGGACATCGGTGAAGCGTTCGGCGGCGCGGCGGAAGCGCGAGTCGGCCGCGGGCTGCACCACCATCTCGGCGAGGGGCTGCCTCACCTTCAGCTTGACCGCGTTGCGGGCCGCCGAGCCCAGTTCCTTCAAGGTTTGCGTGGCTTGCATGTCGGCCGAAAGCTCGGCGTCGATGAGCGCGTCATCGGCTTGCGGCATGGCGCAGAGGTGCACACTTTCGGGGGCGGACTTGCTGCCCGGCGCCTGCTCGTTGCGGGCCAGGTTCTGGTACATCGCTTCCGCCAGGAACGGCATCACCGGCGCGAACAGCTTGGTCAGCGTCAACAGCGTCGTGTACAGGGTCTGGTAGGCAGACAGCTTGTCGGCGTCTTGCTGCTTCTTCCAGATGCGTTCCTTGTTGCGGCGCAGCCACCAGTTGGAGAGTTTCTCGTCGACGAAGGTTTCCGCCTCGAGACAGAACG
>JBFWSD010001088.1:0-3192 GCA_050248575.1 Gemmataceae bacterium | reverse complement strand
TCGACTGGGATGGGTCCACCGAGATATTGCCGCTGCACTCGGGGTTTCCGAGGCCGCCGTCAGCCAATGGTTGGCACGGCGCCGTCGTGATGGCACCGATGGATTGCTGGCGCACCCACATGGCGGTACTCGTCGATGGTCTTCGTGTCCAGGGTACTTCCCCAAATCTTGGAGGATGGAATCCAGACAGCTATGCGGCTCGTACCCAGGGCCGAAGCCCATTTCATTTCCTGGCCCGGTGGCAACCTTGTCCAGTGGCAGCGAGGATTCGGCCAGAGCAATAACGGGACCGATCCGGTATTCGTTGCAACCTCTCATCACCGGAAACCAGCGACCCGAGTTGAGGGGTTGCTGCTGAAGTCGCTCCCAATGAACCGGCCAAGCTTCGATGCCCAGGATACTGGCGGCACGGTCGGCCCTATAGAACTCTAGCTCGTCATCGGACTTCAGCCCGCTCTCCACACGATCTCTCCACACGGGGCGGTCGATGATCTCGCTGACTACTTTCTGCAATTCCTGCCGTTTCTTCTGGGTCCAGCCCCGGCTCCCCCAATCCCCATCATCATTGTTCAAGAAGTCTCGGATGCTGCTGACCGTGAGCAGGTGCAAGAGCGACGACGCCCGCTGCTTCATCTGCTTCAGATAGGCTTCGATCACCGCCGCACCGTCTTCATAGCCATCCATGCCTTGGGCGGGTCCACCTGCGATGAGCGCCTGGATGATCTCGCCCGCCGAAATGAGCATCTCATTGTCGGGGCTTTTCAAGGCAGCGAGCAGATTGCCGCCCACTGCGCACGGGTAGGCAAGGTACTCGTACATGATTGAGTTCTTGTAGCCTTCCCTGAGCAACCAGTCCTTGATCTCGGGGTTTTGCGTTTCGCTGAGGCGTTCGACGACGTGAACCCGGCCCCAGCCCTCGACGTACTTGGCGAGGTCCCACAATTCTACTTCTCTGTCTTCCGAGTTGCCAAGGGCCACGGCGCTGACCCTTGTGCTTGCCAAGTTGAGCGAGCGCAGTTCGGACAGTACGGACAGGTTGTCCAGATCGTGATCGTTCGCAGCAGTTCGGGATAACGAGAAGTTCTGAGGTGTCTCACCTTGCAACTCGGCTTCGAATCGTTTTAGTGATTCGACCAATACGGCGATCAGTTCCTCTCCGCTACGAACCACACGATTCCGCTGATTGCGAACCATCGCAAGGACATCGGAAGGGTCAAGCGGAGACCAACTGACTTGTAGAAATCGTCGCTGAGAATCGAGCAGCGTCAAACGCAACCCAAGGTCGTCGCGAAAAGCTTCGGCGATCCGTCGAACCTGAGCGACTGCCTGAGCAGTGGCGCGTGAAGCTAGCGTCTGAAGCAGCTCATCCCTTTTTCGCCCAATAAGTTCTCTAGGTGCAACGGCATGCGCGCCTTCGACCTGTGGGTCCTCGTTTGGTGGAAATAGCCGCCGCAACGAAAGATATAATCCACCAAGCGTGTCGTCGTTTAATAGAGAGCTATAGTCTCTATCGACGAAGTTCTGTGGGGATACCCAGGAGACGATTACCTCTCGGCAAAAGTCACGCTTCTGTTCGAGCGCATCATCGGGCAGGTGTACGCTCCTGATGTCGGGTTGGCGATTCGTCGAAGGGAGTTATCGTCTTCCGGGCAAGTTCTGGCAGTGGCGCTCCTTTCCGCCTGCGACGCTTGCTGATCGCACGCTATGACATCTCACGCAACAACTCCTCAAATCGGTTTCTTGTCATGGCGAGTGTAGTATTCCAGCCCGTGCTGATGCCGATCGCACCGTCACTACCCACGAACGTATACTCATCGCAAAGGAAGTCTGCCCAAGGTGTAATCGGTAGCGGCTGCACCCACTTCGGGCATTCCTTTGTTGAAACAAATCTACCGTCGGCGCCCTGTACCAATCCGTAAATCACGAATTGGATCGCGAACTCAGCGGCATCTCTTGCGGCCAGCGTCATTTCCGATTTACACGCCCACTTGTGAATCCAGATCCCGTCCTTGCGATAGCCGAACGTGCCACCATTTTGCCATTCGTCCTGGAAGTACGAGACTCCTTGTTCGTCGGGTTCGTCCCAAGTAGCTGGCCAACAGCACCACGGGAATTGATGGAAGTGTTTCAACTGAGCCCAAAGGCGGTGCCACGCCTTGATTTCCTCCGGACGTTTGCGGCGAGTCGAAATGGGATCGTTGCTGCGTGGCAGTTTCCCAAGCCAGCTCGTGGCAAGCCTCTTTGCCAACCCCATCCGGTTACAGGCCTTTTGTTCCAACCTCGTCCGTAGTTCGGCGCCATCGATCGGGGACTCCTGACAGCAAGTCAACTCATCCGCCAGCGTTCGGTTGAGTTGCGTCAAATCAACTTGCATCTGAGCGTTCTCGCCGCCGCTTCCCACCATGCACACGTGCCCTTCGCCTAAAAACGTATGGGCCTTGTCGTGTTGGCGAAAGACCTTCAGCCTGACGCCGGGGAATGGCTCTACATTCGTTCGAGCCGGCAGGCGCCAATCAAAGTGGGCATCGACTTGCAATACTCTCGGCTGCCTGGCAACGTCCAGTCGCTGCTGCACGCAGAAGTGGCCCTCCGGTTCGCGAACGTCATCGGCTATTACCATGCAGTCGCCACGAATTTCAACGGAAGCAGTTCTGAGGTCATGGCCTCGATCTTTAAGCCCCAATTGATCCGCGGCGTAAATGCCGCCAACTTTCAGAGTACGCATCATCCAACGGCCCCAAGAATGAACACCGACCGCGAACATTGATTCGCCAAGAATGCCTGACGTTGCCAACCGCGTGGTTACTACGGCTGCATCGTACTGGCCTCGGACCGGTTGCTTCAAGTTGCATTTCACTTCGCGCCGGCATGCTGAGGCACCTCTCTCGAGGTGCGTAACGTTACGCACTCCAGTCGTTTCACAACCAAGGAGATTTGCATGAGTCACATCGTCAGCATCAAGACTCAGCTTCAAGACGAAGCAGCCGTCGCCGCCGCTTGCCGGCGGCTCAGTCTGCCGACGCCCACGCACGGCACGGCCACGCTCTTCGCTGGTCAGACCGCCATCTGGGTTTGGCACCGGCAGGATAGCCGAGCAGCATGTCAAGGACCACAGGCCCGCCGATGTAGGCACAGTACTTGAGCGCTGTGGCGATGCTCCACGGTTGATGCGTACCGATGACATGGAAGACG
>JBFWSD010001087.1:0-3194 GCA_050248575.1 Gemmataceae bacterium | reverse complement strand
CTTTATGTCGAAGACGCGGCCCGGGCCATTCAACTCGCCCTGGAACGGCTCGACACGTCGGAACCGGTCAATATTGGTTCGGGAGAGGAAGTCGCGATTGCCGACCTGGCCCAGCTGATCGCAGACAGGGTGGGCTTTCGCGGCGAGATTCGCTTCGATCGGAACAAGCCGGACGGGCAGCCACGTCGCTGCCTCGATGTGTCGCGGGCCACGAAACTACTGGGCTTCCACGCCAGCGTCTCGCTTGGCGAAGGTCTCGAACGCACGATCGCCTGGTATCGGCTACAGCAACGCGTGCGCTCTGCTGCGACGGCGGACAAGAGCGAGTCGACTTCATGCGGTCACGCCGTCGCCAGTTCCGTCTTGAGTACCTGACCAGTCGTCATTGCCGTGAACCGGCCGGTTTGACGACCCAACACTTTCGAGCAGACCATGCAGCGCCTCATGACCAGCAATGCTGTGCCGCGCACCGCATGCCGCCCTGCGTCGCGTAGTCGCTGAGCTGTTCTGACTTACGCCAATGAGGAACGCTTCGTTCAGGGATGGGTGCCGCGGCATGCCGCCTGTGGCCTGATTCGACGAACGCCTGGCCCCTGCTGAGGGAGGAAAGCGTGCTAACCAGGTCCGTAGAGATCACGCCGTCGCCCGCGCCGGCAACGGCTCCCAGCGCGCGGCTGCAGAACGAGCTGAAAAGTCTACGCGCGCGCCTGTCGCAAACCGAAGACGAGCTCGAGGCGGCCCTGCAAAAGATTGCGCGTCTGGAATGCCATCGCGGCTGGCGCTGGCGTCAGCTGTTGCGCAAATGCGTCGGTGTACGACTGGGAGTTTTGAAGCAGTATCGGCCCAGGCCGCTAGGGCTGCCCCGCCACTATGGACAGACGCGCTCTGACGCTACGCTCTCGTTCGGGATCGTCACGCCGTCCTACAATCAGGGCGACTTCCTCGAACAGACCATGCACAGCGTCCTCGAGCAGGACTACCCGCGTCTCGACTACATCGTGCACGACAATCTCTCTCAGGACGAAACTCCCAAAATCCTGGAACGCTATCGAAATCGACTGACGCATTGCGCTCAGGAAAAGGATCAGGGGCAGGCGGATGCCATCAATCGCGGCTTCGCGCACACGCGGGCCGAGGTGATGGCTTACCTCAATTCCGACGACCTGCTCTTGCCCGGCACGCTTCATTACGTGTCGAGCTACTTCGAACGTCATCCGGAGATCGATGTTGTCTATGGGCATCGCATCGTCGTGGACGAAGCCGGCGACGAGATCGGCCGCTGGATTCTGCCACGTCATGACGACGCCGTGCTGTCATGGGCCGACTACGTGCCTCAGGAAACGCTGTTCTGGCGGCGCCGGGTCTGGGAACGCGTGGGCGCCGCACTGGATCTCAGCTTCCAGTTTGCCCTCGACTGGGATCTTCTCTTGCGTTTCCGCGACGCGGGCGCTCGTTTCGCCAGGTTGCCCCGCTTCCTTGGCGCTTTCCGGTTTCACGCCGCCCAGAAGACGACGTCGCAGATTGCGCACCAGGGATTGCCCGAGATGAACCGGCTGAGGGAGCGCTGCCACGGTCGGCCCGTCTCGTACACGGAGATTGCCCGCAAGCTGTCAGGCTACCTGTGCCGCCACGTAACGCTGGACACGCTCTACCGATTCGGCATCCTGCGCTATTGATCGGTGTCTTGTGTCCCGCGCCAGGAACCGCAGTCGTCCGTTGAAGATTTCCGCTCTCGACCTCTTTCATCGAGTGCCCCATGATGCTTGAAACGCGTTCTGCTGGTAAGTCCACACGAGTCGCGGCGGCGAGTCGCGGCAAGCGCATCGGAGTGCTGGTGGTTGCCTACAACGCTCTCACAACGCTTTCGAAAGTGCTCAAACGGATCCCGCCGGAGGTGTGGGACAACATCGAGGAAGTCGCCGTCTTCGACGACGCCAGCTCCGACGAGACTTACGAGCTGGCCGTGGGCTACAGGACTCTGTTCGGGGATGACAAGCTGAAGATCATCCGCAACGAGCAGAACCTGGGCTACGGCGGCAATCAGAAGCGCGGCTATCAGTATCTGATGGATAAGGGTTTCGACATCGTCATTCTGCTCCACGGGGATGGCCAGTATGCGCCGGAATTCTTGCCGCACTTGTATGGCCCGCTGGTCGCCGGCGAAGCTGACGCGGTCTTTGGCTCGCGCATGCTGCCGGATTTTGGCGGCCCGCTCAAGGGAGGCATGCCCCTGTACAAGTACGTGGGCAACAAGATCCTGACCGCCTGCGCCAATCGCATGCTCGCTATGAATCTATCCGAGTTCCACAGCGGCTATCGCGCCTACAGCCTGGACGCGCTGCGGAACATTGACTTCTCCCATATGACCGACGACTTTCATTTCGACACACAGATCATCGTCAAGCTGCAACATCAGGGCTATCGCATACGCGAAGTCCCGATTCCAACTTACTATGGCAACGAGATCTGCTACGTGAACGGCATGAAGTACGCCCGGAGCGTGCTCCAGACCATGTGGCGCTACCGGCGAGCTGTCTCGGGAGCCGCAACCTATCCCGAATACGCCGAGTACCAGAATCATTACCCGCTCAAGAAGAGCAAGAATTCGAGCCACTATCATTGCCGGCGCCTGGTTGGCATCGGCAAGAGCGTGCTCGATATAGGCTGCGGCGAGGGCTACTTTGCCGCCGAGCTGCAGAAGCGCGGCAATCGCGTTGTCGGCGTCGACGCCCTGGACCGGCCGGTCTGCGCCGAAGCGCTGGACGACTACATTCGCGCCGACCTGGAAGATGGGCTGGAAAGCGTCGTCTCCCAATTGCGGGGGCGCACCTTCGACATCATCCTCTTCCAGGATGTGCTCGAACATGTGCGCGAACCCGAACGCCTGTTGCGTGAATGTCGGCCCTTGTTGCGGCCCGAGGGCAAGGTCATCGTGTCGCTGCCCAATGTGGCCAACATCACGGTGCGGCTGGCCTTGTTGCTGGGCAGGTTTCAGTACACCAACCGGGGCATTCTCGACCGGACGCATCTGCGCTTCTTTACGCGCAGCACGGCGCGGCAACTGCTCGCGGACCATGGCTTGCAGATTGTCAAGGAGAAGACCACGGTGATGCCGGTCGAGCTGGCGCTGGGTTGCTCCGAACGTGGCTGGCCGATGCGACTTTGCAATCGCATGCTGTCCTTCTTGACCCGGT
>JBFWSD010001086.1:0-3204 GCA_050248575.1 Gemmataceae bacterium | reverse complement strand
AGTCCCAGCCCTGATAGGTCGAACGCAGCTCTTCGCGATTGGTGCGGGCCAGATCGCTCTCGCACGCTTGCTGCGACAGGGTGGCTGTCGGCACATTGACGGCGAACAGGTGTTCTTCGGGAAGCTGCCCGACGACGGCCTTGTAGATGCCGCTCGTGCTGGTGTCGCTCCAGGTGAAGACGCTGCCATCATCGCGGCTGCGCGTCTGTGTCGTTTCCTGGCGCTTGTCGGGCAAGGTCACCGCCACGTCGAGCCCGGCGTTGCCGAGGGGCAGGTAGCTTTCCAGCATCTCGCCGACCAGCGACGATTGCTCGCGCAGCTTGCCCGCGATGGCAAAACGCAAGATCTCTTGCATGAGCGCCGGGTAACTGGGCGACACGGGCCAGGTCGTCCAGTCCATGTTGGCGGTGGTGGTCAGGACAATGACCCGGCCGCGCGCACTGCGCGTCAGCGGCTTGCCTTCTTCTCCCTCGGCGGGAGCGAGGGGCGGATGCCATTCAATCACGGCCGGCTCTTGCCCCGTCTTGGCCACGATCGCGCCGGCCTTGGTTGCCTGGGGCACGAAGGAGAGGACCTTGCGCGCCTGCGGGGCCACCTCGACGCGCACATATTGCTGGAATCGCGCCCCGGTCAAGGCGGCCCGGTCAATATCGGCGGCGAAGGCATCCAGCGGCGGCAGGCGGAAGCTTTCCTCCTCGGCATGGAAGATGAACGAGGTATCGGCTTCGGCGCGTTGCCGCCCCACGAGCTTGACGGGCAAGAGCCCCTTGCCGTCGCGATAGAGCAGCCGGTTGTAGGCTTCCTGATCCACGCGCGGCCCGAGGCAGAAGACCACTCCGCCGCCGTTGCGCACGTGGAGTTCGAGCCGGCGAATCTCGGCCTGGCTCAACCGGGCCACATCGCACAGGAACACGCAGTCGTAGCCTGTGAGATCGCCCAGCCCGGCGTCGGAAAACTGCGTCTCGGTGAGGATGCGGGGCCGCGCCGGAATATCGCGCGGCACCAGCCCCTTCTGGAACGGATTCAAGGCGTCGAACAGAAACTCGGTGGCCGTGTCGTACAGTTCCACGGCGGGCTTGCCGTTGACCAGCATCACCGGCACCGTGTCCTTGACACGGATGACGGCCTGCCGCACGTCGTCGAGGGGCAAGTCGTCGGTGGACAGCCTCACCTGCACCAGATAATCGCCCGGGCTGCCGAACTTGTACGGGAAGTTGACGGTGAGCGTCTGACTGGGCGCGACCGACAGGACAGTCTGGCCCGCATTGAGGAGTTCGAAGGGGGCATCATTCGGTTCCAGGCGTGCGCGGCCAATCAGCAACTCGATGCGGACCCCGTCGCGCGGCTCGGCCGCATAGTTGTGCAGCATCACCGAGATCGGCGTGACCGAACCGGTCATGGCCAGCGGGGCCGCCAGCGATACGCCGGTGATCGCCAGGTTGTTGATGCCGTCGCGGCCCACGTCGACGAAGATGGTGCGTGCCCGCGACTGGATGCGCTGGATTGCCGCCAGCGGATCGACCGTCTGCCGGGCCGTCCAGGTCGAGCGCTGCAGGTCGGTCAAGAAGTAGACTTCTTTTTCTTCGAACTTGGCGGGCGAGCGGCCCAGCATGCTGTCGACGGTGTTCAGCATGCCGACCACATCCGCATTGCCGTGGGGCAGTTGCAGGCTCTCGATCTCTTCGACCACCTTGGCGGCGTTGTCGGAGGGCTCGTTGACGATCGGGCGGGCCGGGGCAGACATCAGCACGACGCTGAAACCGTCGCCTCCTTGCCCCTCGTTGACCAGGTCGACGGCCAGTTCCTTGGCCCGCTCGAAGCAGTTCTTCTCACCCAGCCGGGTGGCCATGCTGAACGAGCCGTCGATGACGAAGATCTTGTGCGTGCGGCGCATGCCCGGCGCCGCCTTCACAACCTGGCTGGGGAAGTGCTTGGCCCAGAACTCCTCCGCCCAGGGCATGACTCCCGCCATGGCGATGACCAGCATCGCCACGATCAGGCAGCGCACCGCCAGCAAGACGATCTGCTCGATGTGCATGCGGCGGGTATTCTTGCGCTGGGCCGCCAGCAAGAAGCGCATGGCGGCCCAGGTAATCACCTTGAAACGGCGACGATTGAGCAGATGGATAATGATCGGCACCGACACTGCCCCCACCACCGCCATGAGGGC
This sequence comes from Gemmataceae bacterium, assembly GCA_050248575.1. Classification (GTDB taxonomy): domain Bacteria; phylum Planctomycetota; class Planctomycetia; order Gemmatales; family Gemmataceae; genus JBFWSD01. The sequence continues at coordinate 1,034 of JBFWSD010001086.1, read as the reverse complement.
AGCCAGCGGACTGGCAAACGCGAAAGCAAACAGTGGTGCCATCCTACTTCCCCTTACGTGCCACCGGCCTCCTCGTTCCCACGCTCTGCGTGGGAACGCACCACCCCGCCGCTCTGCGGCGACTCACCTGACTTCTCCTCGTTCCCGCGAAGAGTGATTACTTCCCCTTACGTGCCAGCCGGTGGGCCAGGTAGCTCGAGAGGCCCACTCCCAGGTTCTGGTTCGTCTGCAACTGCACGTAGTCCACGTTCTGTTCGCGGCAGCCCCGCTTCACGCGCGTGACAAAATCGTTGATCTCGTCGAGGTAACCCTGCCGCAGCGAGCGCGGATCGGTCAACAGCTCGGGAAACTCCTCCAGCCCGCGGAAGAGCGTGGCCTCCTGGAACGGAAACTCCAGCTCGAACGGATCGAGCACGTGGAAGGCCACCACTTCGTGCCGCTTGTGCCGCAGGTGCCGCACCCCGGCCAGGAAATCGGCCGCCGGCGTTTCCGGATCGTCGAAGAAGTCGCTCAGGATCATGATGATCGAACGGCGCGTGATGCGTTCGGCCAGGTCGTGGAAGATCGGCGCCAGGCGGCTCTTGTCCCGCCCCTCGTGCCGGTTCATGATGTTGACCATTTCCTTCAGGTGCGAAGGCTGGCTCGACGGTTTCAGGTAATGGCGCACCTGGTCGTCGAAGGTGACCAGGCCGACCGAGTCTTGCTGGTGCAGGATGAGATAGGCGAGGCTGGCGGCCACCATGCACGCGTAGTCGTACTTGCTGACCGGGCCGGAACCGTAGCGCATCGATTCGCTGATATCGAGGAAGATCCAGCAGACGAGGTTGGTTTCTTCCTCGTACTGCTTGAGAAAGTAGCGTTCGGTGCGGCCCCAGACCTTCCAGTCGACGTGCTTGATGTCGTCGCCGGGGACATATTCGCGGTGCTCGGCGAACTCGTCCGAGAAGCCGTGTTAGGGGCTCTTGTGCTGCCCGGACTGGTAGCCCTCGACGATGTGTCTGGCCTGCGGTTGCTGGCTGCGGTGCGGGGGGTGG
>JBFWSD010001085.1:0-3205 GCA_050248575.1 Gemmataceae bacterium | reverse complement strand
ATGGTCGAGTACGGCTGGGGTGGTAGGTCGATCGACCCCGGCTCCTGGCAGCCGCACGAGCGCACGGTGGGACCGAGTCTGTGGGGCCACGACCGAAACTGGGCCGACGAGGAAGTGAACGCGCGAGCCCGCGAGATGCGCCGCGCCAACGCCGAGAACGGACTGCGAGCGCCGGTTCAAGTGCTCGAAGGCAATTTTCAAGTAATGCCCGGCGTCTGTCCGTGGTGGGATCAACTTGGGGGAGCGCGAATATGAGCGCAATTGACGTGAGGTTGTCTGCAACACAATGGCTGCTCGTAACGCTCGCGCTCATTGGCGTGCTGTCCGGTGCCACCGCGCAGGACTATCCAACTCGACCGATCACTATCGTCGTCGGCTACGTACCCGGAGCCACTGGGCCGGATTTTTCGGCACGGGTAATCGCCCCGAAATTGGCGGAGCTGCTGGGGCGGCCGGTCGTCGTAGAGAACCGTCCCGGCGCCGGGGGCACGATCGCGACGGCGTATGTCGCGAGATCGCCCGCGGATGGCTATACGCTCCTGCTTGGAGAAACGGGGCAATTGGAGATCGCCCCATTCCTCAACAAGTCACTGTCCTACAATACGCTGACCGATCTTACACCGATTGCGATGCTGACCGATGCTGCTGGCATTGTGTTCGTCTCGAATGCCAAGACGACCACGATTAGCTCTATTGAAGACTTGATCCGTGAAGCCAACGCCAAGCCCGGCAAGTTGACCTACGGGTCGGCCGGCATCGGAAGCATTCATCAGCTGACGATGGAGGCGTTCAAGAACGGGGCTGGCGTCGACATCATGCACATTCCATACAAGGGGGGCGGCGAAGCGCTCCCGGCCTTCCTGCGCGGGGACGTTTCCGTGCTTGTGGCGGCATTGCAGACGGTCTGGCCCCACGTGCGTGCCGGCAGCGCACGCCTGCTGGCGGTCACTGCCCCTAATCGGCTTGCCGTCATTCCCGAAGTGCCGTCACTGTCCGAGTTCATCAAAGGCTACGGCATGGAATCGCAGCTAGGCGTTCTCGGACCCGCAGGCCTGCCGCCGGACGTGGTGGTCAAGCTCTCCAATGCGATCAGGACAGCGCTAGAAAGCCCGGAGGTTCGGGAAAAGCTCTCCGCCGAAGGCACCCGCAGCATCAGGTGGAAGTCGGCCCAAGACTACGGCGATACGATCCGGACCAACCTGAAGACGTTTGAGAGTGCGGTCAAGGTTGCAGGATTGGGCCGGAGGTAGAGACCGGCGCAATGATTTCCAACTCGGGACTGAGAATCGGTTGGTTCGCTGATCACGGCCCCGGGATAGCTCGCCAAACACGGCACCATCATTCTGCCTGGCGGTCGGCTCCGCGCCGTTTGTGCCGCTCGAAGTTCCTGAAAGGCCCGGGCACCGCTTACGCTTGAGCGCAATCGGCGAGTAGGACGTCACGTTGATGACGCCGTGATCAAAAGGGCTGGGATCAAGACACAGTGATATGAGGCCTTGTTCTTCCCCCTACGGATTGACCCTGCACCCTACGTGTCCCGACACATATGAGAATCCTGGGTGTTCAGACCAGCCCCCTGTCGCTGGACCACTCGGAGCTGGAATTTCGATCCTGTTGCAGTGAGACCCTACGTTGGATCGCCGGAGGCAGGAGTTTTCTGGGCGAGCCGGACTGCACGCCCACGGTCGCTCATACTACAACCCACCATCGCAGTTAATCATTTCACCTGTAATATAGGAAGCGTCGTCGCTGGCGAGAAAAGCTGCAGCGGCGGCCTGCTCTTCCGGTAGCCCTGGGCGACCCAGGAAGGCAGGCTTGCGCGATCTTGCTTCCTCCACCATTGCCTCGGTACCTTCGTTCGGCTCGGCGATCTCGCCAGGCTTCAGCGTGAGCCTCGATACCACGCGATCGGTGATTGCGGTTGTGCCGGGGGACACGCCGTTCACTCGTATTCCGTAGCTCGCATACTCTGCAGCCAATGTCTTCGTCAGTGCCATAATGCCTCCCTTACTGACAGCGTAAGGAGCTCGGTACAGACCTCCCTTGGTGACAGACGATCCAAAATTGACGATGGCCCCGGACTTCTGCGCGACCATGTAGGGCAGCACGGCACGGCAACACCAAAGAGTGGTGTACAGTGAACGTTCCAGCTCCAAGAGTATGTTTTCCTCTTGGTACAGGTGGTAGGGCTGCCACCAAATCGTGCCGCCGACAACGTTGACCAGCACGTCGATGCGGCCAAATTCTCTGGCCGTATCTCGCATCAACTGCTCGGCCCCGTCCAGCTGGGCAAGATCGACGATAAAGGCTTTTGTAACTACCCCAGCGTCCAGCAGCTCTCGTTCCGTCGCTTTGGCCGTTTGCTCTGCGCGCTCGGCAACTATAATGCGTCCCCCTTCGGCCGCAAGCCGCCGCGCGGTAGCTCGGCCGATTCCCTGGCCTGCGCCCGTCACGATGCAGACCTTGTCAGCAAACCGCATGCCTCCGGCAGAGCGCTTGTCAAGTTCAGTCCGCATCGGTTTTTTCTGTCCTCATCACCGGCGAGGGCTCGCTATCAGAACTTTGCGACCGTTCCCTCGACCAATTTCTCCTCGAGCGGCCCGATTAGCACGATGTCATCGTGCGGACGGACCGACCCATGCTCCGCTGGATCAACGCCACGTGGCCGTCCGCCTTCCTCCACGACGCGTATCGCCTCGAGTAATTGGCGCCGCATCGCGACGATGGCGCGGTCAGTGCTAAACAGGAATTCCTTCGTTCGATCTGCGATCTTGCCCATGCCTTCCTGCAGAGCGTAGTCCTGCGTGTTTACACCGACGACACCGCTCAGATTGCCCTGTTTTTGCAGTTGGCGGTCGATTAAATAATCGTTTGATTGATTTCGTTTCAGGCGGAACGTGCCGGGAATCAAATCGTCCTCGCCCCGCCCAAAAATCTTTTCTGTTTCGCGAATGAACTCTTCGCTCAGTGGATGGGCCTCGTCGTAACCGTACATAATGTTGTAGACATACGTGCTCTCATCGTCGATCGGCACCCACATATGGCCGTCGATGGTCGGATGCGGCTGCAGCTTTCCCGACGTGTCGACAATGCTGGGTCGCATCTGCTGCCATGGCAACACGAATTGGTAGTGGCGGATGTACGCCTTATCGCCGCCTATCAACCGTCTCGAGACATACCGATAACCGCAGGGCGTGACGAACAC
>JBFWSD010001084.1:0-3206 GCA_050248575.1 Gemmataceae bacterium | reverse complement strand
GCACGGGCGAGCTGTAGCCGTTCCCTTCCGCGTGCGTGAAGCGGCGGCTGCCCCGATCGAGATCCAGCACCGCGACCAGCGAGTACGTTTCCTTGGGCAGCTTGTCGAGCGTGATGGGATGGCCGAGCGCGGTGCGATCGATGGTGAGAGGCGTGCCCGGCTTCCAGTCCTTGACGTCGACGGCGAAGAAGGGCTCCGGGTTGAACCAGCTGACGCCGGCGGGCAGGCCGTCCATCTCTTTCTTGCTGAGGAGGACGAAGACGCGGCCGGTGCACGGGCCCGGCGTGACCTTCGCCTCGTAGGTGATTTCGAATGAAAGGGGCTCGGCGGCCCGCGCCGGCGCGGCCAGCACCATCAGGAGCAGCAACACGAACCGGGGTCGACTCGAACGGCAAGTTTCCATGCAGGTACCCTTCTATTCAACTTTCAAGGCAATCGCGGTCACGTCGTCGTCGAAGCTGCGGCCCTGGCGGAAGCGGGTCAGCTCATCGCTCAGGCACTGGATGATGGCAGCCGCCCCGGCGTTTCGCAAGCCCGCCAGCATCGACTTCAGCCGCTCGATGCCGAACTGTTCCCCCTGCGGGTTGCGGCACTCGATCACGCCGTCGGTGTAGAGCAGCACGGCATCGCCCAGGGCCAGCGGCAGCGATTTCTCCTCGTACGCGGGCTCGTCGCTGACGCCGATCATCAGCCCGCGCGTGTCGAGCTCGCTGATCTTGCCCGTGGCGTGCAGATGCACGGGGGTTGGATGGCCGGCGGCCGCGTAGGTCAGCACGCGCGTGTGGGCATCGAAGACGCCATAGATCATGGTGATGAACTGGCCCCCTTCGATGAGCGGCATGAGCTGGTGGTTCATCTTGTGCAGCACATGCGCGGGTGAGTCGACGCCGCGGCCATGCACGTGGAACGTGGTCTTGGCCATGACCGAGACGAAGGCCGCGGGCACGCCGTGCCCGGAGGCGTCGGCAATCAAGATCCCCACGCGCACGGCGGGCACCAGCTCGAAATCGAAGTAGTCACCCGAAACGCGATCGAGCGGATGATAGGCCACCGCCACCGAGAGGGGCGCCAGCTGCGGCGGCTTGCCGGGCAGGATCTGCCGCTGGATGCGGCCGGCGAGGTCGAGATGGAACTGCATGCGCGTCTCGCGCTCGCGCAGCTCGGCGTTGGTCCGTTCGAGATCAGCGGTGCGCTGGTGCACGAGCCATTCGAGCGACTCGGTGCGATGCTGCATGAGATCGCGCACCGAGAGCATGCCGACCAGGGAGTTGCCCTCCACCACGGGCAGATGGCGGACGCGCCGTTGCGACATGATGTCGAGGGCCGCCGCCCAGGAAAGATCCGGCCCGATGATGGCGGGGGAGCGCGTCATCACCTCGGCCAGCGGCGTGCGCTCGGCGGGCTGGTTTGCGGCGACGAAGCGCAGCAAGTCCCGTTCGGTAAAGATGCCCTCGACCTGGCGTGCCGGCGAGCAGATCATGACGGCGCCGATATTGCGGTCGCGCATGAGGCAAGCGGCCTCCGCCACGGTGGCCTGACCGGTAATCCAGATCGGCGCGCGCACCATGATGTCGCGCACCCGCAATTCCCCGCTCGCTTCCATCCCTTCGATAGTAGCCGGTTTCACCGACGAAGTGAACTGGTGAGTGGTGAGTGGGTTCACCACTCACCACTCACTGACCACTCACCTATTCAGGGAGTGAGTAGCCGTCGGGCGTGCTGGCAATGACGCCAGCCTGGACCATGCGTGCAAGGACCTGGCGAAGGTGAGAGCTGAAGCGCCAGCCCGCGCGAAAGGCAATCGCGCGCCCTTTGAGGGGCTGCTGCGCGAGGCGCAACACATCGACAACACTTGTCTCGATGCGCGAACGAACCTCGGGCAATTGCGGCGCGAGCTGCGTCAGGTCCAGGCGGAGATCCACGGGCAAGCCGCCCGCACCATCGAGCTTGAGCACCACTTCCCTGCAACGTGCGAGCGGCATCCTTTCCTGAACAAAACGGCTGGCAGCGTCGGCAAGGGCGGCTTCGGGCGTGTCATTCATCGTCCGTTCTCCATGAGCGTCTAGTAGTGTTCATTTATATACTTATTATAGATCAAACTAGACATCAAGGAGAGCCCGTTTCCCCCAAAATCATGATCGTAAAGCATTAAAAAAGAATGACTTGTGATTGAAAATCTGGATGTCTCCCCATGACATCTACTGGCGTTTTTTTGGCCGCGATTCGGGCTGCGCTGCCAGCGGGTCCTCGGGCCAGGCATGCTTCGGATAGCGTCCGCGCAAGTCCTTACGCACCTGCGGGTAAGTGTTACGCCAGAAACTCGCCAGGTCGCTGGTCACCTGCTGGGGCCGATGATTCGGCGCGAGCAAGTGAAGCAGCACGGGCACCCGACCATTCGCCAACCTGGGTGTGTCGGCCAGTCCGAACAACTCCTGAATGCGAACGGCCAGCACGGGCGGGCGGCCCACTTCGTATTGCAGCGCGATGCGATTGCCGCTGGGTACGAGCAGCCGCTCGGGGGCTTCGCGTTCAACGGCGGCCAGCTGCCTGGGAGTGAGCTGCCCTTGCAACACGCCGAGCCAGTTGGCGTCGCGCAAGTTCGCGAAGGAGCGGCAGCCCAGGCACAGGTAAGAAAGCAGCTCGCGCAGCCGCGATTCGTCGAAGGCGGGCAACTCGAGCTCGGGCAGCCACGCACGCAGGCAACGCACGCGCACGAGGAAACTTGCTGCCGCGCTGCCGGCGGCGGGCAAGACGCGCTCGAGATGCTCCGCGGCCGCCGCTTGCAACACGCGGGCGACCTCGTCCCCTTCGGGCAAGCTGGCCGCGCTTTCTTCCAGGACGAGATCTTCGTAGGCCAGCCGCTTGCGGGCGACGACCGCTTCGCGCTCAGCATCGAAGAAGACCTCGTGGCGCGCCTGCAAGTGCGTCAGCCAGTCGCGCTGAACGGCCGAGGCCTGGCGGACGATCGCTTCGGTCTGCCCGGCGTCGACATCAATGCAGAGGAAGAGCTCGGCGTCGCGCACCTGGCTGGCCGGAGCGAGCCGCACGCCGCGTCCGCCCACGAGCAGACCGCGCGGGCTGCCCGCCTCGCGGCGACGCGCCAGCCGATCGGGATAGGCGGCCAGCAAGGCACGCAAGACGGCCTCGTCAGGATCGAAGCGCGATCTCGCTTCCACTGCCTGTTGCTGGCGTTGCATGAGCCTGAC
>JBFWSD010001083.1:0-3207 GCA_050248575.1 Gemmataceae bacterium | reverse complement strand
TAGAACCCGGGACGAAGTGAGCCCCAGGAGGACATCATGAAGACTTCACGCCGTCGGTTTTTGCAAGCGGCTGCTGCGAGCACGATTGGCTGGGCCGGCGCCTCTGCCCGTGCTGCCAATCCCAACCGGTACGAGGGGCTCAACAGCGATCGGTTCCTTGGCGAGGTCGAGGTCGTCATTCACGTGAAGGGCGAAAAGGTGTTCACGGAGGGGCCAGCCGTCGATCGCGCCGGCAATCTCTACCTCACCAATGTGCCCGCCTCCAAGATCCTGAAGTGGGACCCGAAGACCAAGAAACTTACCGTTTTCCGCGACAAGAGCCACGAAACCAATGGGCTCTACTTCGATCCCAAGGGGAGGTTGCTGTGTTGTGAAGGTGGTGCGGGTCGGGTCACTCGTACCGACATGGGCAGCGGCGAGATCGAAGTGCTGGCCGACAAGTTCAACGGCTTTGCGCTGGCTGCTCCCAACGATCTGTGCCTGGACCAGGCGGGGCGGATCTACTTCACCTCACGTCCTGGCGTCAAGGACCCTGCCAAGGGAAACGTCAATGCTGTCTACCGCATCGATCCCGACGGCAAGCTCGAGCAGGTTCTGCATTGGCCCAACGTGCACATGCCCAACGGCATTGTCGTCTCGCCTGACGACAAGACTCTGTACCTCATCGAGGCACACCCGGACGCCAAGCACCACCGCGACATCCGGGCATACCGACTCACCGATGGCAAGCTCAGCGATGAACGCGTTGTGATCGATTTCTACCCGGGGCGCAGTGGTGACGGCATGTGCATCGACTCGGCCGGCAATCTCTACGTGGCTGCCGGTCTGCACAAGACGCGCGGCACCAGCGAAACGCTGGACACACGTCCGGGCATTCATGTGATCAGCCCGCAAGGCAAGCTCCTCGCATTCCGCGAGACGCCCTTGGACACGATTACCAACTGCACCTTCGGGGGTGCCGATCTGCGCACGCTCTATGTAACTTGCGGTACCCAGATCCTGGCCATTCGCACCCAGATCTCAGGGAAGAAATCGTATAGGCCAGACGCCTGATTTCCGGCGATTACCTATCGCGCTCGGATTTGACGACGATTGAAGTCGCCGATTCATTGAGTCCCTGGATCGCTTCGCTCGCCGCGAGCCGCTACGCCGCGTGCAGAGTGTGTGTTTGGTGTGCTGGCCCAGAAGAGAGAGCCAATCCGCGGGCGAAGTAGGAAGATTCGTGCCACAACTCGAGTCTTTCGGCCGACCACTCGGTCAACCAGAGCACGGTGGCCCCACCACTGTCACGGGCCAGCACCCAGTCCGGGTGCTGGCGATTAGACCGCGGAAGGCGTTCGGATGGAAGCCCGCAGGCATTGGTCAACACCCCAGTTCTTCCACGATGTCCCAGTCCACTTCCACGCCCAGCCCCGGGCCATCGGGCACGGTCGTCAATGGCCCGTCGATCTCGACCGGGTTCTTGACCAGGCTGCGCTCGTGGTAGTCGGAGCCGAGCAGGTCGCCAGGGTACTGTTCCACCTTCACGTTTGGACAACCGACCACGAAATGGGCCATCGCCGCCGTGGCCAGGTCGAGCTCGAGGTTGGAACCGATCGAACACGGAATGCCGTGCTGCGCGGCCAGCTCGGCGATGGCGCAGGCCTTGCGGATGCCGCCGTTCTTGCCTGGATAGAGGCTGATGGCATCGCAAGCGCCGAGGGCAATCAGCTCGCGGGCGTGCTCGATGTCGAAGCAGCTCTCGTCGGCGAGGATCTTGCAGCCCGCCTCGCGGCGGACGCGGGCCAGTCCGGAGAAATCGGCCCGCGGCGTGGGCTGCTCCACGATCGCCAGACGGCAATCTTCCAGCTTGCGCACGCAGGCAATGGCCGTGTCGGCGTCCCAGCCGCCGTTGGCATCGATCATCAGGTCAATGTCCGGGCCGATGGCCTGACGCACGGCGCGAACGCGGGCCACATCGCTCTCGGGCTCCACGCCCACCTTCACCTTGATGGTGGTGAAACCAAGGGCCGCCAGCTCGGCGGCCCGCTTGCGCGCCCGTTCCGGATCGTACGCTCCCATCGAATAGCGGCTGCGAATGGTGCCGGGCCGCTTCGCTCCGCCCAGCAGTTCGTAAATGGGTTTGCCCGCTTCCTTGCCGATGATGTCCCAGCAGGCCATCTCCAGTGCCGACTTGGCGAACCAGTTGTACTGGCAGGCCTGGTCCATGACTCGCTCGATCCGGGCCAGATCATGCGGATCGAGCCCGGCGAGGGCCGGAGCCAGGATGTTGTCGATCAGGGCGCGGCAGCCCCACACGGTCTCGCCGCTCCAGCGCGGCGACACCGTGGCCTCGCCCACCCCGTCGCAGCCCGCGTCGGTATCGACGCGGACAATCACGTATTCCGACACGGTGTGCGCCCCCAGGCTGGTGATCATGTGCCGCTCGGGCTTGATGGGCACGCGCACCGGATAAGTGGCAATGTGGGTGATCTTCATGCGGGCAGGTTAGCTGCCGGCGGGCCGCTCCGCAAGCCAATCAACACTGTTACAGGCGATGGCTGAGCCTACGGCACAGTTCAGCTGCCATAATGCGTGGAGGAGGCCAGGAACCGGGGCTGCACAAGCCCGCCACCCGCCACGGCCAACTGCCCCGCGGCCATGCCGTGTGTTGCTCCGCGGCCGTGCCTAGCTGTACTTGCAGGGCGGGCGTTGTCCCAGAACGCTTTGACGTTTTCGATTTCAGCTCGCAAGACTGCATGCAGGCCGCCTTCCTTTTCATCTGGTCCCCGGTTAACAATTCCTCCACAATGGAAGTAGCAATGGATGAGAGGGAAACGCGAGGAAGCAGTCATGTCCCAGATCGAGCTCATTGACAAGGCGGTGCCGAACAAGCATGTACGCGGCTGGCTGAAACAGTGCATCGAGCTGTGCACGCCCGAAGAGGTCCTGGTGGTCGATGGCAGCCCGCGCGAGAAGAATGAGCTGATCGCCCGGGCCGTCAAAGAAAAAGTCCTCATCGAACTCAACCAGCAGAAGCTGCCGGGCTGCTACCTGCATCGCAGCAATCCCAACGATGTGGCCCGCACCGAGCACTGCACCTACATCTGCACTCCCACGGAACGACTGGCCGGGCCGACCAACAACTGGATGGCACCGCGCGAGGCCTACGACAAGCTGCGCGGCCTGTTCGCGGGCTGCATGCGCGGCAAGACCATGTTCGTCGTC
>JBFWSD010001082.1:0-3210 GCA_050248575.1 Gemmataceae bacterium | reverse complement strand
CGGCGTTTTGCGGTTCGTATTGGAGGGCCACGTCATAGTCGGCCAGCGCCAGCGCGTACTGCCCATTGTGCTGGTGGTTGCTGGCGCGTTGGCGCCGGGCCTCGAGGTGTGTCGGATCGAGGGCGAGCAGCCCGCTGAAGGCGGCGTTGGCCCCCTCGAAATCGCCGCTCTGATAGCAAGCCAGCGCGCGCTGAAAGCGAACGCCTGGCGACTCGCCGTTGCCTGCAAATTCTTCGTGGTCCATGAGGGGTCCTCCGCTCGAGGACGTGAACGGGCGGCGTCCATCCCTGCAGCGCTTGGCTCCAGTGATGGACGCCGCCACCAACATCCCGTGCGGGAGACTCAGGGCACTTGATTGTCGGTGCCCAGGTCCGATTCGTTCGGGCTGGCGGCCGTGTACCAGTTCTGATCGTTGATATTGGCGTTGAAGGAGATCACGCTGCCGTCCGCCAGCAGGATGTTGATGGAGCCCGGATTGAACGACTGCTCCTTCTGCGGATGGCAGGCATTGATGGCCGGAGCAAACTCGGGCTTGCGATGGCAACGATACTTCCAGGGCTTGCTGGTGAGGGGGTCGCCGGTCGTGTCGGGCCAGTTGCCGTCGGCCACCGGGCCGTCACGGCTGACCCATACCGAACGAGCCCAGAAGGGCGCGTTGTACAGGCTGAGCAGCACCTCGGACTCGGTCGGGCCCGACCACGCCCAGTAGTCGCCCGGTCCCTTGAACGGAGTCAGAGTCGAACCATAGATCCCCGGATGCTCCCCATAAGCCCAGAGCATGGCGCCCAGGGTCGGGTAGCCGGAAGCCTTCTGGGCTACAGAGTAATGCTCGGCGACCATCATGGTGCGGCTGGTGCCGTCCTTGAGCCGGGCGTGCAACTTGGCGCTCACGTCGCCAAAGACCATCCAGTTCGCAGCATAGCTGCTGAGGCCCCAGACAGTGCCATTGGCGGAAGTGGCCCAGGCGGGCACCGGATTGGCCGGGCCGTTGGTCGCCGTGGCGCCGATGTTGGTCGTCGACGTCAACACGAAGGTCCCCGAACCATAGGTCGGATCGCTGGGATGACGCAGGACGCGCAGCGGCCGCGCACGCGCCACGTCCGGGCCGGCCTTGTGCAGCGTTTCCTGTTCAAGATAAGGCAGCAGCTGATAAAAGAGCGACCCGGTCGTGCCGCCGTAGTTGCCGTACATGGGAGGTGCGCCGTTGTTCGTGTGATCGGCCATCAGGATGGCGATGCCGATCTGCCGCAGGTTGTTCTTCGATTCGGTGGCGTTGGCGGCCTCGCGCACCTTCTGCACGGCCGGCAAGAGCAGGCCGATCAACACGCCGATGATCGCCATCACCACAAGCAATTCAACGAGGGTGAAACCGATTCGCTTCCGCCGCTTCATGTTGGTGTCCTTTCAAAAGGTGGGGGGACGGAGCAAGTCATACAGCTGCTGACAGCCGGGTGGCATCTCCCTGACGCTTGAAAGGGCGATTCTCTTCACGGGGTTTTGCTGAACATAACTTCTTCTTATGAGTTATGCCCGGCAGCATCCGAAGCCGGAGTCGAAAAAAACCGCATGGCGAGCCGGCCCCGGTTCTTCAGCTCTGCAAGTCAGGAGGCGTTCGTTCAAAGCAAGGAAAACTTATAGACTCGGAGGCGCAGCTGCAACAAAAATCTTTCCCAGATTTACAAAGGGCCGCGCCTCCTTTCGCCCCGAGGAACATTGGCAGTCCGTCTTTTCATCCGCTATGATCGTGCAGCAGCTTTGCACTGGCTCCGAGCCCGCGGAGAGCATCATGGGTATTTACAATCGCGACTACTACCGCGACATGTCGCGCGCGGGCGTGGCCCGTTTCGATGGCTTTACTCCCGGCATCAAGTATCTCATCCTGTTGAATGCGGCCGTCTTCGTGCTTCAGCTGGTCGTGGTGCGCGAAGTGCCCTACTCGCCTCTCGACGACCTGCGCCAGTACAATCCGCGTCTTTACAAGCTCTTGAAGGAAAAAGAGCAGCAAGGGCCGGAAGCCTACGACAGCTTCAAGGAAAAACATCCCGAGCTGTTCGAGCCCGACGACGAGATCGAGCAGCTCATGCGGCCCATGCGCAAGGTCTCGCCCGTCCAGGAATGGCTCGAACTGGACACCGACAAGGTGATGCACGGCGAGGTGTGGCGGCTGGTCACCGCCGCGTTCTGCCACCACCGCTACTCGGTATGGCACATCCTCTTCAACATGATGTTCCTGTTCTGGTTTGGCCGCACGCTCGAGGTGATGTACGGCACGCGCGAGTTCATCTGTTTCTATCTGATGGCGGCCGTTGTTTCCTCGCTCACGTTCGTCGGCCTCGATCTGTACACCGGTTCGCGCATCCCGGCCGTCGGCGCCTCGGGGGCCGTGATGGCCGTGGTGATGCTCTATACCACGCACTTCCCGCGCGAGATCATCCACCTCTGGTTCATCGACATCGAGATGCGCTGGATCATGCTGTTTTATCTCGTCTACGACCTGCACCCGGTGCTGCTGGCACTGGCCGGGGACGATTTCTATACCGGCGTCGGGCACGCGGCCCACCTGGGCGGGCTGCTGTTCGGCTTCCTCTATGCCCGCTATGAATGGCGCTTCGAAGATCTGTTTGCCCGCATGAGTCGCAGCGGGGGCCAGCGCCTGCGCCGCCCGCGCGTGCGGCCCAGCCTGCGCGTCTATCGCGAGGAGCCCGCGCCGGAAACCGACCAGGACATGGCCCGGGTCGACGACCTGCTCAAGAAGATTCACGAACAGGGCGAAGCCAGCCTGAGCGAGGAAGAACGCCAGGTCTTGCGCGAGGCCAGTGCCCGCCTCAAGAAACGCTCGGCCCCCGAGTCCCCTTGAGAGACGACATCCTCCGTTCCATGCCCTATAATCTCCTCGTGGATACCCTTGCCACGGGGATGTTGCATGGCCAACGAGCCAATCAGTCTGTTGTCGTATCGCATCGATCCGGCGGGCGTGGCCACGCTGCTGCGGAAGATTGCGCCCCATGTCGATGTGGTAGGGCCAACGCACTACTGGGAAAAAATCATTGTCAGCGGCAAGCGGCGGCTGTTTCGCAAGCCGCCCACCCTCACCTTCTATCACGAGCCCGAAATCTACGAGGGCAAGGGCTGGGCCAAGCAACGCCGCGACATGCAGGACTACTTCGACAGCTTTCCCGACGTCCCCCGCAAACACAAGATCATCGAGGC
>JBFWSD010001081.1:0-3213 GCA_050248575.1 Gemmataceae bacterium | reverse complement strand
GATTGGAATCTGCTACAAGCGATCTGGAGAGTGCCGTGTCGCAAAAAAGAGGTCTTTCGTCGACGTCGACTGCCTCATGCATAGCCTCAAAAGGCACACGGCCCTCCGCTGTAATGAGATCCTTGGTCGCCGAGGCTGCTTCTGGCAGGACGAGTCCTTTGAACACTGCTATTTCGACCTGGAGGAGTTGGAACGAATCGTTGAATACGTCGAGCAGAATCCAGTCAAAGCAGGCTTGGTCGATTCACCTGAGGACTGGCTCTTTTCCTCCGCTGGAAAAAAGCGGCAACCCGACGCCATCTACGGCCCGTCCGTCGTGCTCGAATAAGATGACCACTGCGAATCTGCGCCCCCGACTTGAATTTCATCGCGGTACGTGGCAGGTTGGAAACCTGCCCCACGCAACCGCAGAAAGGAATCCGATCCGATGGTAGCCGCCACCAAGCAAGCACCGAAGAGCACCGCCGACGGCATCGCCTGGGACCTGGGCGATCTCTACGCGAGCGTCGACGATCCACGCATCGGCACGGACCTGAAGCAGTCCCTCGAACGGGCCCAAGCCTTCGAGAAGAAATACCGCGGCGTCATCGAAAGCGGGCCGTCTGCCGCCGTGCTCCTCGAAGCAGTCACGGAGCTCGAAAGCCTCTATGAGCAGATGGACCGGCCCGCGGCCTATGCCAGCTTGCTCCATTCGGCCAAGACCGACGATCCGAAGCACGGGGCCCTGCTCACGCGCACGCGCGAAGAGCGCACCGCCATCAACAAGCACCTCATCTTCTTCGACCTGGAATGGGTCAAGCTGGCCGATGAACCCGCCCGGAAGCTCATCACCGCCCCCGAGCTGAAGAAGTACCGACACTTCCTCGATCAGAAGCGGGCCTGGAAGCCGCACTACCTGAGCGAGCCCGAAGAGAAAGTCATCGACGCCAAGTCGATGACGGGCCGCGCTGCCTTCATGCGCCTGTTCGATGAAACTGTATCCACCCTCGAGTGCCCTTTCGAGCACAATGGCTCGAGTGAGAAAATCGGGCTCCAACCGATTCTCTCCAAGCTCTACGACGCCGACCGCAGCGTGCGGCAAGCGGCCGCCAAGGGCATCACCTGTGCCCTGCAAGACAACAGCCGCCTGCTCACGTATGTCTTCAACACCCTGGTGCTCGATCACAAGACCGACTGCGACCTGCGCAACTTCAGCGATCCGATGGCGCCGCGGCACCTCGCCAACGAGATCAAGGGCGAGGTCGTCGACGCGCTCATGACCGCCTCGGAACGGCATCACGACGTGGTGCAACGTTACTACCGTCTCAAGGGCAAGCTGCTCGGCATCGCTCAGCTCTACGATTACGATCGCTATGCGCCGCTTTTTGCCGACCTGCCCGAATGTCCGTGGGGCACGGCCCGGCAAATCGTCTCGGAAAGTTACGCGCGGTTCAGCCCGCGCGCCGGCGAAGTCGTCGGGCAGTTCTTCGACCAACGCTGGATCGACGCCGAGCTGCGCGGCGGCAAGCGCGGCGGCGCCTTCTCCTCGAGCTGCGTCCCCAGCGTCCACCCCTACATCTTGCTCAACTTCACCGACAAGCTGCGCGACGTGATGACCCTGGCCCACGAGCTGGGCCACGGGCTACACCAGTATCTCTCCCGCGATGTCGGCTACCTTCAGTGCGACACGCCCCTCACCACGGCCGAGATGGCCAGCGTCTTCGGCGAGATGCTCACCTTCCGCCGCCTGCTCGACATGTACACCGAGCCGCGCGTGCGCCTGGCCCTCCTGTGCAGCAAGATCGAGGATGCCTTCGCCACCGTGTTTCGCCAGATCGTGCTCACCCGCTTCGAGCAACTGTTGCATCAGGCCCGCCGCGATAAGGGCGAGCTCTCCGTGGACTCCATCAACGAACTGTGGATGCAGGCCAACAAGCCCATGCACGGCGACGTGGTGAAGATGAGCGACGACTACGCCTGCTGGTGGTTGTACATCGGCCACTTCATTCACGTCCCCTTCTATTGCTACGCCTATGCCTTCGGCGAACTGCTGGTACTGGCCCTGGTGCGCAAGTACGAGGAAGACGGGCAAGCCTTCGTGCCGAAATATCTGGAGATGCTCGCCTCGGGCGGCTCCGATGCCCCGCACGTCTTGCTCAGCAAGCTGGGCGTCGACGTCACCGATCCCAAGTTCTGGGAACTCGGGCTGAAACTGCTCGGCGACATGGTTGGCCAGGCCGAAGAGCTGAGCCGCCAGGTGATGAAGTGAGTCTCAATAGTCGCTGCCGAGCACCTCGCCGCGGTTGATCGTCCCCAGCCCGCGCCAGGTGGCGGCCGACACATTGTCGCTGATGAAGCGGACGCTGCCGTCGGCCATGGCGACGTTGACCCCGCCCGGGTGCATGCTGCGGGCCGCGGCGTGAGCCGTACGCTGATTGTTGGCGCTGCTTCCCGGCGGACGATTCGGACCGCCCAGCGACTGGCACGGCGCCGGGTAGCCCGGATCGCGATTGCCGGATTGCGGGCACGGCCCCCACACCACGTCCGGGCTCGACGAGTTCGGCGTGTTGAAGGTCGAGAAGAAGGCGGCCCCCATGTTGCCGATCGTGATGTCGCTGATGGTGCCCCACAGATCCACGGTCTGCTTCAGGCATTCGGCAAGCAGGATGGTGTTGGAAGCGCCGTCTTCGATCTGCGCGATGCGCGTGGTATGGGGCGGAATCGTGCCCTGGAAGATCTGCCCTTCCGTGACGCTGAAGATGCCGCGGCCGGAGACATAGCCGGCCGGCGCGCCCGAGGGTGCGTTGCCATAGAGGTCGCCGCTGCCCGCGCAGGCCCGATAGTTGGCCCGGGCACGGCTGTAGTAGCTGCTCCACGTCTCGTTCATCACATGCTGCCGATCCGACGGGCACTGATAGAGCTGGATGACGGTGGTCCGCACTTGCAAGTAGGGTGCGCCGAAGCCGTGCACGCCGGGCCAGTCCCCCGTGAAGGTGATCGGCCCGTTGATGTTGTCGTAGCCCCGGTACACGTCTTCACGCTCGAGGTAGGGCAGCACCTGGTGGCTCCAGTTGTAGGCGTCGAGCACATCGGCCTTGGTGGCGTAGGGGAAGGCATCGTAGGTGCTGTTGTAGGTGTGCAGCCCGAGGGCAATCTGCTTCAGGTTGTTGGTGCACTTCATGCGGTTGGCGGCCTCGCGCACCTTTTGCACCGCGGGCAGCAAGAGCGCGATCA
>JBFWSD010001080.1:0-3218 GCA_050248575.1 Gemmataceae bacterium | reverse complement strand
AACGTCGACCAGCGCGGTGCCGGTGGCCAGCGCGGTGGCCGCCGCGGTCGCGCCCGAACCGCGCAGGAAATCACGGCGTGACAGCGGACCGTTCTTGTTTCGCTTCTCGCTCATGCGGGAACCCTCCCTCGCCTGGTGGGTGTCAATGTGCGGAGTGTATGCAGGATCGGCCTGGGATTGTAAGGCGTGCGATAGGTGCAAACAAGCATTTTATGACGGTCGTGGCGGTTTTGTCGGTGCTGCCGACAAGGGCCTGGCTGGCAAGTGTGGAGTTCCGCACAAACTGCGTGAGGGCGGCAATTGATTCATCGTTCCGTTCGTCTTGACCCGATGTGTTAAGATCGCTAGTTTTCGCCCGCTACCGGGCACAGTGCACGGAACCGAGGCCTGAGACTTGAGTACCATTGCATGCGATCGGCAACCGCTTCCGGCACGCCTGTGGGCGGGGCTCGAACTGGGGGCCTTCTTGCTGCTCCTCGAGGCGAAACTCTGGTGGCTTCGCTCCACCAGTTTGCGCTGGCAGGACCTCGTCTTGCTCTTCGCCATGACGATGCTGGTGGCCTGGTCCGTGTTTCGCCGCTGGAATCAGCCCGCGCCGGAAGTGCACACGCGCCGGGGCTGGCTCGAAGCGGGCGTGATCACGGCGCTCTTGCTGCCCGTGCTCTTCATCGGCGGTTTGCTGCTCTGTGAGCCCTACGAGTTGTTCTTCGAACGCTTGCTGCAACGTTCGCCAGGTTCACTGATCACGTTCCTGGTGCGCAAGACGGGCATCGTGGCAGTTCAACAATTGCTGATCGCCTATTTCTTGTGGCCCCTGTGCCGCGACTTCACGGGCAACGAGCGCCGGGCCGTGTTGCTAGGGGCAACGATCTTCGGCCTCATCCATCTGCCCATGCTGAGCCTGGTCCTCTTGACCTTTGTGGCCGCCATGCTGTGGATCCCGCTCTATGTGCGCAATGGCGTACTGCTGCCGTTGATCGTTTCCCATTTCGTGCTAGGTCTGCTGCTGAATGAGACGTGGCCCCATCAGTACACCTGCGGCATGACCGTGGGTATGGAAGCCGTTACCAGGCTGGATGACAACGACATCCTGTTCCGGCAAGAAACACGAGAACAACTCCGCGTCCTCTCCTCGGAGGACTACTTTATCGTCCACGGCGGAACGCCGCGCCACTTCATCAAGGCCGCCTATCTCGACGTGCTCAAGCGTCCTGCGGCCGAACGCGAAGTGAATTACTGGCTGGCGCGCTACCATCTGTTTGGCAGTCGGGCACGTATCGCGGAATGGCTCTTCCTGTCACGTCCCGACGCACGCCGGGCAGGCACCTGATTCAACTCAGATCGATGGGCTGATCGTGCGGGTGCCAGAGTTGCTGTCCCAGCCCGGCGCGTTGCGCGAGCACGGCCACCTTTTCCTTGCTGCCCGGTCGAGCGCTCGTGGGCTCTGCGGGGGCGGCGAACCCATCCTTGACTCCCCGCCGCGCGAACTTGCTCGTGGAGGGGAACATCTCGCGCACTCCCGGTGCGTAATAGCACGACCAGCACAGCCCGCGCGGGCGATTGGAACGCACACGGCCACAATGACGGCACAGCATGGCGATATCTCCTGTCCTAACTGTTCGTTTGTCCAACGAGCATCAACTGTACAAAAATTTAGTATCGAGTCAAGAGTAAATGTCTATTTATTAGTAATAAATTAACATAAATAAACAGAAAAGCACCTGGAGCGCTCTTGACTGCTCTCGCCCCCTTGTCTATACGCCGGGCCGGAACAGATCACGCCATGTCGAGGCAGGAGCCGCACATGCGCTGGCAGGACCCACAGGGGGCGTACCTTCCATGAGCACACCCGTCGTCATCCAGGCCGGTGGCAAAGGAACGCGCCTGTATCCTTACACGCAGGTATTGCCCAAGCCGCTCATGCCGATTGGCGGCAGTCCCATCTTGAAGATTGTCATCAGCCAGCTGGCGGCGCACGGCTTTCGTGAACTGCATATCACCCTGGGCCACCTTGGTGAGATGATTCGCCTGTGCTGTGGCGATGGCAGTCAATGGGGCGTGCACATTCATTACTGGGAGGAAGCAACGCCGCTGGGGACGATCGGGCCGCTACGGCGGATTCGCGGACTCGACCGCCCGTTCCTGGTGCTGAACGGCGACTTGCTGACCGACTTGAACTTTGCGCGTTTCCTGGCGTTTCACCGTGAGTCGGGCGCGGAGCTGTCGATTGCCACCTACATGAAGCCCGTGCAGATCTCGCTGGGGGTGCTGGAGACAACCGCGACGGGCCGCATCATCGGTTTCAACGAAAAGCCGGTTTATCGCTTCCCGTGCAGCATGGGGATTTACGGTATCGATCCCGGGCTGATCTCGTTGATTCCCGAGGGGAGCCCGTTTGGCTTCGATGATCTGATGCGCAAGGTGTTGAATGAAGGGCGCGACGCGCGCTCGTATCCCTTCGACGGCACCTGGCTCGATATTGGCCGGCCCGAAGACCTGGCCGCCGCCTGCGAGCTGTACGAGAAGAACCAGGGGCTCTTCCAGCCCGGATGCGTTGCCGGCAAGGCAGCCTGAAGAGTCGTGTTTGCGCGCAACATCGAACACGCAACCGCGAAGGTCCAGGCTTGAACGGGGGAGACAGGGGGACCAGCAGATGCCAACCGCATTGGTGATCGGGGGTACGTCGTTTCTGGGCAGGCACCTCACGGCGTTGCTGCAGCGACAGAATACGCGCGTGGTGTCGACGAGCCGGCGGCCCGGCTTGCAAGGCGCCGTGCGTTGCGACATTCGCGATCGTCAGCGCGTCTTTGAAGTGGTGCGCGCCGTGCAGCCCGACTGGGTCTTCAACTGCGCGGCCGAGACGTCGTGGCCCATCTCCGCGCTGGAATGCTATCGCACGCACGTGCTGGGCACCTTGCACTTGCTGCAAGCCATCCGCTCGAATGTGCGCACGGCGCGGACCGTGCTGTTCGGCAGCGCCGCCGAATATGGCAGCGTGCCCGCGTCGTCCTTGCCCATCGTGGAAAATCAGCTCACCGAGCCGTTGTCGATCTTCGGCACGTCAAAGCTGGCTCAGACCGAGCTGGCGCGGCAGGCGGCCACGGAATGGAACCTGCGCCTGATCGTGGTACGGCCCTTCAATATCGTCGGTCCCGGGCAAGGGGAGCAGTACCTGGCTAGCCGGCTGATTCAGCGACTGCGCAACGAGCACAATCCCG
>JBFWSD010001079.1:0-3219 GCA_050248575.1 Gemmataceae bacterium | reverse complement strand
TTCACGCATTGCGGCCCGCACGGCGTCGGCAAAGCTGGGCACATCGTTGTACAGCTCGCGCTGCCTCACCAGGCTCTTTTCGTTGCGATGGATGTACTCGACGGGATCTTCCACCGTGATGATGTGGCAGGAACGCGTCAGGTTGATCTGATGGATGAGCGTGGCCAGCGTGGTGGTCTTGCCCGAACCGGTCGGGCCAGTCACCAGTACCAGCCCGTCGCGCAGTTCGGCCAGCTCGCCTAGCTGAGGGGGCAGGTTCCATTGGTCCAGCGTCTTGAACTTTTGTTCGAGACGTCGGATCGACAGGGCGGTGCGTGCCCGCTCGCGGAAGATGTTGACGCGGAAACGCTCATGGTCGCTCAGCGAGTGGGCCAGGTCGAAGGTGTGCTCTTCATCGTACACGGCCTGCTGGCGGGCATTCATCAGGGCGCGGGCAACCCCTTCCACGTCCTCGGCCGACAGCACCGCGTGATCGAAGGTGTTCAGCTTGCCATGCAACCGAAAGAAGGGCGGGGCCGCCGCGGACAGGTGCAGGTCGGACGAGCCCGTGCGCACGCACTCTTCCAGTAAACCGCGAATCAGTTCGGCGCCGCTCATGTCACTCCTGTCACAAACCAAGTAGAAGCGTCGCGGTCAGCATGCCGGGCACGGGCTTGTCTTCCTTTTTCATGATGTCGATCTCGAACTGGACGACGATGATCTGGCGGGGCAGCTGGTCGAGACCGACCAGGAAGCCGCGCAGCCCGGCGTAGTTTGCCTCGATCGTGAGCCGTTGCAAGGGGCGCTGGTCGATGCGATAGAGCGTGCGCGGGTCGAGCCAGGTGGGCAACGACTTCGTGACCAGCGGTCGTGCCCGGATCACTTCTTCGCCCGTTTCGGCCATGTTCTGCGGCGTGGTCAGCGCGTGAGGCACGTTCTCGCGCACGTGAACGCCGTTCTGCTTGGCCAGACTCGAGATCCGTACCTTAAGATCTTGCAACGAGCCGGCGCTGTCGCCGGCCAGCTGTCGCTCGAGGCGGGCAATCTGCAGGTTCTCGTCCTGAAGCCGCTGCTCGAGCTGCAAGCGCGGCACCGGAGGCAGTGGTGTTTGCTGGGTGCTTGGCCGCGACAGACGCGGAATGTAACGCCCGGAAGTAGGATCGCCTTCCTCGTCATCGCTGGCCACCCGTATCGAGACGGGCCGCCGCGTGGCGATCAAGTCTGCTTCTTCGCGGCTAAATCGTCGCCGCAGCGTGGCCAGCCGCTGTATCTCGGCCTCGATCTGCTTTTTCGTTTCCTGGAGTTTCTTGTCCAGCCGAAGCGGGTCCTGGTCCGGCGGCACGGGCGGGATGGCGAGCGAGCGCATCTGTTCCTGGGCCGCAGTGATGCTCTTGTCGAGATCGGTGGCCTTGCGGATGTCGCCGGCGGACAGCTTGGAACGCAGCATGTACATCATGCCGACAGCCAGAAAGAGGGCCACAACCAGCAGGATTCGTTCACGGGTGGAAGCCTTTGCCAGCATCAGCGTGCCTCCTCGCGAACCAGGGTGCGCGTTTCGGAGCGCGCCGCCGGTGCTTCCGGCGGTAATCGCCCGAGCTTGATCTCGAACTCGAAGCCTTCCAGGTCGAGGCGGCCCTTGGCCGAGCGGAGGTGCACGCCAACCACTCCCATCTCCCAGGGTGCTAGCGTCTTCTCCAGAGCCTGGGCGAAGCGCTGGGCCGAGGTCTCGTCGAGCGACCAGGCGAACACGGAGATCTCGTCGATGTCCTTCTCGACGATCTTTTCGACAGCGACGTCGCCGCCCGCCGACTTTGCCATGGCATCGAGCATCGCAGGGACGAGCTTGCCACGGCGCGGGACTTCTTTCTCAAGGCAGATGCGGCGCAGATTCGCTTTGCGCCATTCCTCGAATACCTTGCGGTGCAGGGCACCCTCGAAATGGTCGGCGTCAGCCCTGGCTAGTTCCAGCTCCTTGTTCGATTTGGTGATGTCGGCCTGGATCTGCTTGGCGCGGGCAAGCTTGGCCTTTGCATCTTCGGCCAGGCGCTTGCGCTGGGCAAGCTGATCGAGCACCGGCTTGTCGGTCTCGAGCCGCTTCTTCCACTTGGCCAGCGACATCTCGACAGAACCAACCAGCAGCACCAGGGCCGACACCACGGCGGCCACGTGCATTTGCGGCCGCTGCCAGAGAGGCGGGGCCGGATCGCGCGCTGGCACACCCAGGGCACGCTTGGCCCCGGCGCGGCCCGTCGCGCTTGCATAGGCACCGAGCATGGCAGCCTGGTTGCCCCGCGTTTCCGGGCTGGCACTCTCGATCGGCATCTGAATGAAATCAGTCTCGCGGTGCAACAGCTCGGGCAGCTCGCGCGGCAGATTGCGGAGATGGGCATGACGACCGGCCAGCCAGATCGGCCCGCGGGCATCGTGACCCAGCAGGTCGACATAAGTATTCACGCCCGGGCTGCGGCCCGCCGTGTAATGAATCTGCATGCCGACCACCACGCCGTCTTGCACGCGCGTGGCAGCCACCAGCCCGGCTTGCAGTTCGAGAATGCCCGACGAGCCCCGCGCATTTTCTTCCGGCATAGCTGCCGACGCGGTGCCTACCAGAGGGTAGAGCCCATCCAGCCGGAGCTTTTCCTGACCGAAGGCCTGCTCCCAGCGATCGCGCACGGCACGATGAACGCAGGCGACCAGCCAGGGATGGCGGCCCTCAGCGCCCGGAGCGCCGGGCTGTCCGGCATAGCTGTAACAATAATCTTCCTCGCCCGCGTGCATGCTCTCTTGCAGGTTGAGGCATTCTTCGAGCTGGGCGCGTTCGATCAGCCCGAGCTCGACCGCCGTGTCGCCAAAGCGCGATACGGTGCGGCGGTCCCCCGGGGTTCGGCTGATTAGGCTGTCACGTTTCCGCTTCTCGACTTCTTGCAGAACTTCGCGGACCTGGTCGGCGGTCAGGTGGCCGCGGCCAATCAGGATGTCGCCAATCTGGCGGGCCGGCGCGTACTGGGCCAGGTAAGTCTCCATTTCCCAGCGCACCAGGTCCAGCATCTGGGCAGCGGCCCTCGGCTTGGCCGGATCCACGGGCAACTCGAGCACGGCTGGGATCACCTCGGGCGTGACCACGATGGCGCGGCCCGGCAACTCGACGGGCTGCAACTGGGCAATGGCCTCGTGCAGCGCCTTGACGCTGTCGATGGAGCGCGAGATCGCCATCCGTTCGACGACGAGCCGGTCCGGCTC
>JBFWSD010001078.1:0-3220 GCA_050248575.1 Gemmataceae bacterium | reverse complement strand
CTGTTGACTAGTTCAGGAGTCTGGCATGCCCTCGTTCGTGACGAATTTTCTTCGCTGCGCGCTATGCACGCTCTTGGCGTGTGGCTTTTTCAACCTGGCCCGGGCCGCCGATCCCGAGCTCAAAGGCGCCGTGGTCGGCTGGGACCGCCACGATGGCCGCGTCCTCCTCGGCGAGCTCAACTGTGTCGCCTGCCACGCGCCGGGCACAGCCAGCACGCGCTTGCTGCCCAAGCCTTCCCCGTTGCTTCACGATGTGGGCGGCCGTGTCACCCCGCAATACCTGCAAGCTTTCCTGAGCAAGCCGCACGAGACCAAGGCGGGCACTCCTATGCCCGATCTGCTCGCTTCTCTCAAGCCCGACGAACGCCAAGCCGCCGTCGACAATCTCGTTCACTATCTGGTCTCCCTCGGTGGGCCGATCGACCAGCGCTCTTCTGGAGCCAGCACCTCGCAGATCGAGCGGGGCAAGGACCTCTATCACTCCATGGGCTGCGTCGCCTGCCACGCCCCCATCGAGGCGCCGCCCAAGCACAAGATCGATCCCTCCAACCCCGTCGACGACGATCCCGACGCCAAACCGAAGGCAGTCAACCGCGCCTCCATCCCGCACGGCGATCTGGCCATGAAGACCACTGTGCGCGAGCTGGCACAGTTCCTCATGGATCCGCTCAAGACCCGTCCGGCGGGGCGCATGCCCGGCTTCAATCTCTCGCCCAGCGACGCCAACTTCCTTGCCGCTTATTTGCTCCGCGACCAGTATTCCGAAAAAGAAAAGGCCCCGGGCGTCGGCCTCGATATTGCCTACTTCGAGGGCAACTGGCCCAAGGTCCCCGACTTCGAAAAACTCAAGCCGGTCTACTCGGGCAGCGCCAAGGGCTTCGAGATCGCCACCCTCGAGCAGGCCATCAAGAAGAAGCTCAACAGCAACTTCGCGATCCGCTACCAAGGGCTGATCGACATCCCCGAGACGGGCCGCTACAAGTTCTGGACCCGCTCTGACGACGGCACTCTCCTCAAGATCGACGGCAAGCTCATCGTCAACAACGACGGCATGCACCCGCCGCAAGAAAAAGGAGGCGACGTCACGCTCCGCCAGGGCCGACACGCCATCGAGCTCGGCTTCGTACAGGGCGGCGGCGGCCACGAGATGGCCGTCTTCTGGCAGCCCCCCAACGGCAAGCGCGAGCCCGTTCCCGCCGGCATCCTCTTCAATCAATCGGCCGGCGCCATGATCCCCAAGGGCATCATCACCTTCAACGTCGACCCCACCAAGGCCGAGAAGGGCAAGCAGCTCTTCAGCACGCTGGGCTGCGCGAACTGCCACTCGGTCGATCCCTCGGGTAAGATCGCGGGCAACATCAAGGCCAAGGAACTCACGGCCCTCGATCCCGCCTCCGCACAAGGCTGCCTTGCCGACAAGCCGGTGGCGGGCCGACCCGTCTTCGATCTCGATCCCAAGCAGCGGGCTGCCCTCCGCCAGTCAGTCGCCGATCTCAAGAAACCTCTCGAGCAGAAACCCGAGGACCAGATCGCGCACCTGATGTCCTCCATGAGCTGCTATCGCTGTCATGGCCGCAACGAAAAAGGCGGCCCGGATCCTGACCGCGCCGCCTACTTCACTTATCAGGTGCTTGTCGATCTCGGCGATGAAGGCCGCTTGCCCCCGCCACTCACCGATGTCGGCGCCAAGATCACCCCGGAAGGTTTCGACGACGTCTTCATCAAGGGCGGCCCGTACCGCACGTACATGGCGACGCGCATGCCGCTGTTCGGCAAGGCGAACGTGGGTCACCTGCCCGGGTTGCTCGCCCAGGCCGATGCGGGCAAGATCAAGCCCCACAAGCCGAGTTTCTCCAGCCGGCTCGTCGACGACGGCCGCCGCCTGGTGGGCAACAAAGCTCTGTCCTGCATCAACTGCCACGCCTGGGGGCAGTATCGCGTGCAAGGGGCCGAAGGGCTCGACTTCCTGCAAGCCACACGCCGCCTGCGGCCCGAGTGGTTCCATGCCTTCTTGCTCGACCCGCAAAAACTCAAGCCGCGCACGCGCATGCCCAACGCCTGGCCCGACGGCAAGAGCTTCTTCCCCGACATTCAAGGCGGCTCCACCGACAAGCAGATCGACGCCATCTGGGCCTACCTGGCTGTGAAGGAAAAGGGTGGCATCCCGCCCGGCATCTCCACCACGGATGACTTCCTGGTGCCGACCGACGAGACCATCGTCTTCCGCACCTTTGTCGATGGCGTGAGCGCCCACGGCATCACGGTTGGTTTCCGGCAACGCACGGCGATGGTGTTCGACGCCAATCGTGTGCGTAGCGTGGCCGCCTGGTCGGGCGACTACATCTCGACCAAGCCCGCCTGGGAGGGCCGCGCCGGCCTCTATGCCAAGATCCCGAGCGCGGCGGTCGTGCGCTTCCCGGATGGCCCCACGTTCGCGAAGCTGGCCAGCGAGAACGACCCCTGGCCCACCGATCCGCCCAAGCAACGGCTGGGTTCGAACCGCACGCCAGAGGGCTTCAAGTACAAGGGCTACCGCCTCGACGAGAAACGCGACCCCACCTTCCTCTACCGCTTCGACAACATCGACGTGGAAGAGTCGCCCACCAGCGATTACAAGCAGAACGTGGCCTACCTGGCCCGCAAGTTCAACCTGAAGGCCGCGGGCGAGGTGAAGAACGTCTACATGCGCGTCGCCACGGGCAAGAAGATCACGGAAAAGGACGGCGCCTTCGTCATCGACGACAAGGAAACCTTCAAGATCCTGGGCGCCAAGCCCATCGTCCGCGAAGTGAAAGGCGGCCAGGAACTGCTCGTGCCCGTCGAACTCAAGAACGGCGCCGGCACCTTGACCGTGGAAACTACCTGGTGAACTAGAACAACCGCAGAGTTCGCAGCGACGTTGCAGAATACTCTTGGCGAACTCTGCGGTAAATGTAAAGGACTTGATTCATGCGCACGACATTGAGTTCAATTCTCGTGGTTCTGGCTTGCTTCGTGGCCACCGCCAACCTGCCTGGGCAGAAGAAGCAGAATCCCACCGAGGAGGATTACTATCACCTCATCACGTTCCCGTTGCCCGAGGACGTGGTGCTGGAAGTCGGCGGGCTCGACTGGCTCGACGAGAAGAAAGAACGCCTGATGGTCTGCACGCGCCGCGGCGAGCTGTGGGTCTGCGACAACGTTTATGTCGACCCGCCGCAGCTGCCCGGGCAGGCGACCA
>JBFWSD010001077.1:0-3221 GCA_050248575.1 Gemmataceae bacterium | reverse complement strand
CTTCCTGGCGGAAAACTCCATTGTCACCGTCTACGATCAGTCGGTGCATCGCATCTCCGAAGACAGCGACGCGGAGCGCGTCGAGGACAACGAAGCCACCATCCGCCGCCTGCTGAACACTGGCACCGTGGATGAGCGCTGGGTGCGCGTGCGCCGTCCCGTGGTCATCACCGGCGGCGAACTGCACCTGGGCATGCTCGACTTGCGGCACAATGCCGACGCCAACTTTTATCAAGCACCCTTGCACGTGAAGGCCAACGGCGGGGTCTTCCTGATCGACGACTTTGGCCGCCAGCTGGTCAGTCCGAAGGAACTGCTCAATCGCTGGATTCTGCCCCTGGAGAACCGGCACGACTTCTTGACGACGGCCTCGGGCAAGAAGTTCGAGGTCCCCTTCGAGCAGCTGATCATCTTCTCCACCAACCTCGATCCGCGCGACCTGGTGGACGACGCCTTCTTGCGGCGTATCCGTCACAAGGTCGAGGTGAACGCGCCCACGCGCGACGTCTACGAGCGCATCTTCAACATGAACTGCAAACGGCTGGGGATGAACCCGTGTGCCGAGGCGGTCGACTACCTGTACGAACGCTACTACAGCACCACGCGCAGCCCGCGGGCCAGCGATTGCCGAGATTTGCTGGAGATCGTGCAGTCGATTTGCCGATATCGTATACAGCACGTCCAGCTAACTCGAGATCTCATCGCCGAAGCGGCAGCCTCGTTCATCTGCGAATTCTAGCTGGTCTGCACCGATCCGAAACTTTCTACGGACGCAGCAATCCCGGACCTCAAGTCAGACCGGGTTTGCCCGTCTTTGCTTGCCTATCCAGAGAGGTGGGGGACATGGATCGTCGTGCCTTCTCGGGCCTGCGCATCTTGAGACGACTGGCTGCCCTGAGCTCGGTGTGCCTGTTGCTGGGTACGATGGGCTGTGCACAGCTCGATGAGATCTCGTCGGGGCGGATCTTCGGCAAGGACTCGAACAAGCGCGTGCCGAAGGCCACCACCTGCGTGGCCTACGCAGACCTGCGGGCCAGCCTGTCCAATGAGCCGAACTGCGAGGGCGTGGAACGCGACATGGTGCGCGACGAGGCGCGGCGTGCGTATCAGCAGGCCGTCAAGCTCGACCCGCAATGTTTGCCCGCCTATCTCGGCCTGGGCCGCCATTACCAGGCGATGGAAAAGTACGACAACGCCGTCGAGACCTATCAGCGCGGGCTGCACAACATGCCGCGCGAGAAGCAACTCTGGTTCGAGATGGGCATGTGCCAGGCGCGGCACAAGGAGTGGGATCCGGCCCTGGATAGTCTGCGCATGGCGACGCAACTCGACCCCGAGAACCCGGTCTACAACAATATGCTGGGCTTCTGTCTGGCCCGCGCGGGCCGCTACGATGAGTGCCTCACGCTGTTCACCCGTACGCAGGGTGAAGCCAAGGCGCATTACAACCTGGCCCGTATGTTGCAGCACGTCAATCGGCCCGCCGAGTGCAAGCATCACTTGCGCCTGGCCATGCAGGCCGATCCGCAGCTGACCGCGGCCCGCGAGATGCTGGTAGCTCTCGAGAATGGCAAGCTGGCCGCGCCTACGGCCACCGCGGAGATGGGCGCAGCCCCGGGCACCAAGGCCGTGCTCTCGGTTTCCTTCGACGACAACATCGACGAGGCCGCTCTGCTGCTCGACAACTGAGCGGCAGGGAGCGTTCGAAAAACAGCCCGGCCCTGGCGACTGCAACACGGTCGCCAGGGCCGGGCTGTTGGCATTCTGTACCCAGGTTCATGCTGCCGGAGAATTCTGGACTTGGGCGAGTTCAGAAAAGGGTTTACGTCGCGGACCGTCGATGCTCCGTTAGAGAAGGCGGCTCTGATTCGTCGATAGGTCAGTTCCCCCCCCGGAGGTGACCATGAAAAGCTGCCTGAAGGTCGCAATCGTCTTGCTGGCCGTGCCGGCTGTCACGGGCGGCGCGGCTGAACCCGTGCCACACGTCGAATTCGCCGTCCCGTTCACCAAGGACACGTTTAATCTCACA
Source organism: Gemmataceae bacterium (assembly GCA_050248575.1). Lineage (GTDB taxonomy): Bacteria > Planctomycetota > Planctomycetia > Gemmatales > Gemmataceae > JBFWSD01. The sequence continues at coordinate 1,192 of JBFWSD010001077.1, read as the reverse complement.
CAGATCAAGAAGGTGCCCGGCGTCGTTGCGGCGGAGGCGAAGGGCGACAGCGTCAAGCTACGGCTCGATCCTTACGCGCGGGTGACGTTGACGGCCCTCGAGCGGGCAGCCGGCGTGAGCGTGGATCGTCGCCGCCTGGAGTTGCCCGCCTGCGTCCATCTGGTGATGCAGGCCCCGTGCGGCGGCGGCGGCAAGGCACCCTGTCTCGAGACGGCGCATCGGGGCTGCTTCAATGCCGGCCCGGTCACGACCGCGCTCGGAAAGATGGAAGGTGTGCAGAAGGCCCTTCTTGCCGACATGCGGCCGGCCGGCGGCGATCTTGGCTGGCTGATCGTCCATGCGGACAAGCCACTCCGGGCTCAGGATGTTATCGAGACCGCGCAGGCTGCCAATCCGAAGGCAATATTTCGCGACCTGGTATTGAGTGGCGTGTTCGCCGACGACACGGTGTACATTCCCAGCGAGTTCTTGCCGAGGCTTCGGCCGGATGCGGTGAAGAGTGCGGCCCCGCGTCTCGACTGGCTGCATGCTTCGAAGGAGGCCCTTGCCCGCGCCCGGACTGAAAACAAGATGATCCTGCTCTGTGCCCATCACTTCGACTGAGTGGGCGTGCGCCATGTGAGGGCAGGTGTCCTCACCCACGAATCGATTGTCAAACTGCTGGGCCAGGCCTTTGTGCCGTTGCTGGCCGATCCTCAGACCGAACGCGACTTCCTCAAGCAAAAGGGATACACCGGCGCGGTGCCTTTCCTTGTGTTGCTCGATCCCGAGGGCAACGTGCTGGGCCGCGTTTCCCCCAATAACATGCTGGCCACGCTGCACAAGTCGCTCGCCGCGCATCCGAAATGGGACCCGATCAAGAAGGACGGCACGTTGCTGGAGCGGGCACACGCTGCGTTCGCGCGGGCCGACTGGGCCGAAGCCGCCAAGCTCGCCGAGGCCGCCCTCGAAAAGGAACACAATCTCGACGGGCTCTTGCTCGCCGCCTCGGCCCACATCCATGCCATGCCGGTGCCCGCCGAGTCGGCACTGCTCAACAAGCACTTTTTCCGGCTCTTCGATCGCTCCTTCGACAGCAAGGCCGACCATGCCGCCAAGCTGCTCGAGCAAGCGCGCACGCTAGCTGACAAGAAGCAGGAAAGGCAGGATGAAATCGATCTTGCGGCTGGCCGGCTGGCCCTGGCCCGCGGCA
>JBFWSD010001076.1:0-3221 GCA_050248575.1 Gemmataceae bacterium | reverse complement strand
CGGTCCAGGTGCCGCAGTTGCTGTTCGAGGGAGCGGAGCAAGTCGGCGCGGCGCTCCAGGGTCGGCACGTCCAGCTGAGCCGGCGGCGGCGCCAGCATCTGTGCCTGATGATCATTGGGCACGCCGGCACGCAACGGCATGGGATCGCTCGCTGCACCCAGATAGGAACGCAGCAAGCGTACCCCCTCGGCACCCTCATCCGTCAGGGATACGTAGGCCGGTACGTCGACTGGCCCGGGCCGCAGCTGAGCCTTGACATTGGCATAGGCTGGGTAAGCTGGCGTCGTGCCCTCCTTGCCGCGTTTGTTGCCCGTCAGGTAGGGCCAGGTCCCTTCGAGCGTGTGCGCCATCGGCGCCCCGTGATACCCTACCGCGTTGACCGAGCGAAGGATCGTGAGCTTGTCCGCTACCTGAGCAATCCCCGGCATCAACTCGTTGGTCAGCAGCCCGGGCAGCCTGGTCTGGATCGGCTTCCAGGCGCCGCGAATGTCCTCCGGCGCATCGGGCTTCATGTCGAACATGTCGATGTGCGGCGGGCCGCCGAGCAGCCAGAGGACGATCATTTGTCGGGCCTTGGGCGACGCGGGCTTTGCCTGGGCTTCCAGCAGCGAAGCGCAGCTCAGGCCGAACAGTCCGAAGCCGCCCACGCGCAGGAACTCCCGCCGGGCAATCTCATGATATGCGGTACAACCGATGGTCATTGCAGATCCTCAGCTCAAAGAAAACTTCTACCGGATGATGCAGATTTAAGTCCTACGCCAGTGCCTCGTGAATCAACGGGGCGTCGTCCAGCACGATTTTGAGCGGCCGGCCATCGGGAGTATGCAATTCTTGGTCGGCGTCGATGCCAAGCAGGTGGTAGATGGTCCGCGCCAGGCTGGGAATCTTGTAATACTTGTCCGAGACTTCCGCGCCATACTTGTCGGTACTGCCGACGATACAGCCACGCTGGAACCCGCCGCCCGCTACCAAGAAGTGTTGGGCGTTGTACCAGTGATTGCGCGAACCACGTGTGGCCTCGGGTTTCGGGGTCCGCCCCATCTCGCCGCCGGAATAGACGATAGTGGAGTCGAGCAGTCCGCGATCATCCAGGTCCTCCAGCAGTGCCGCACAGGCGGTGTCGTACTCCCGGTAGCATCTCGACGCGCTGTCATAGGCTGCGTTGGGTCCGCCCGTGCCGTGGAAGTCCCAGCCGTAAAAGTTGAGGAAGACGCACGGCACGCCCGCCTCGATCAAGCGGCGCGCAGCCAAGGCCTGGCGGCCCCATTTGTGCTTGCCGTAGCGTTCCGCGACCCGGTCCGGCTCGAGCCGGAGATCGAGGGCGCGGCGCAGCTTCGCCGAACGAAGCAGATCAAATGCCTGCTGCTGAAATCGGTCCATTCCGCCGATGATCGGTTCCGACCGGTCCAGATGCCGCAGCTGCGTATCTAGATCGCGCAACAGGTCAATGCGGCGTTCCAGCGTCAGCACGTCGAGCTGGGCGGCCGGCGGCGCCAGCATCTGTTGCAAGTGATTGCTTGGATCGTTCACGTTCAAGGTCATTGGGTTGAAACCCGGCCCCAGATAGCTATCGTGCGAGGCGTCGTGCTCGCTGCTCGTACTGACGATCACGTTGGCTGGGAGTTCGCGCGGGCCGGGTCGCAGCTTGCCCATGACGCTGCCGTAGAGCGGGTAGGCCGGCGTGGTGCCAGGCAGGCCACGTCTGTTGCCGGTCAGGTGCGGCCACGCCTCCTGGACGCTGTGGTTCTGGATGACGTGGTAGCCTTTGGCGTTGACCGAGCGCAGGATCGTGTACTTGTCGGCAATGCGTGCCAGTCCCGGCATCAGTTCGTTGGTCAAGAGGCCCGGCAACCTAGTCTGGACCGGCTTCCAGGCGCCGCGGATGTCCTCTGGCGCATCGGGCTTCATGTCAAACATGTCGATATGCGGCGGGCCTCCCCCTTGCCAGAGAATGAGCAGTTGACGCGCGCGCGGCGGCGATGAAGCCTTTGCCTGCGCCTGCAAGAGTGCGCTCATGCTCAAGCCAAACAGGCCGGTCCCGCCCACGCGGAGAAACTCACGGCGAGGAAGGTGACGATAAGAAGCGCAACCGATGGTCATCACGGACTCCTGTCGGGAGAGGACACCACGGGCGGTGCCGGCGGGGATACTTTAACGAATCAGCATAAATTCACGTGTGTTCAGTAGCACCCAGAGCAGGTCTTCCATGGCCTGCTGGGGGGTGGGGGCAAGTTTCAGATGTTGCCGGCAGCGCTGACGTTCCTTATCCGTGGGCAGCCGCGCCAGCGTCCACAGGTACGCCTCGTCGATGCGCCGGCCATCCTCGGGCAGCGCGGCCAGCTGGGCCGCCCGTCCTTTCGGGTCCTTTAGCTTTTTCAGGACGTTGCCGTAGGCCGCCAGATAGAGCGACTGCAATACCGATGGTTCTGTGGAGCTATCGCAGTCGCAGGAAGACTCGACTCGCCGGGGCGAACGGCCGAAAATCGAGAAGGCATAGTCGAGGGTGGCGAAGGATCGGCCCCCGCCCGGGCCGTAGGAGGTCGGGCCGGGAACTTCCAAGGCGCGAGCGCCCGGAGCAATAAACAACCCTTCCGGGTAGGTCTCCTGGCTCGCCGTTGCGTGATTGATGGCGTCCACCAGCAACTCCGCCGAAAGGCGGCGAATCCGAAACCGGGCATAGTGGGCTTGATCGTGCTCGTTGTTATCGCTAGGGACGCTGCTCTGCTGATAGGTCCGGCTGGCGAGGATGGTGCGATGCAGCCAGCGGAGGTCGTAGCCATGCTGGATGAACTCCCGGCACAGCTCATCCAGCAGCTCCGGATGAGTCGCCGGGTTCAAGGGCGAAAGGTCATCCGGCGGATCGACAATGCCGCGGCCGAAATAATGCGCCCACACCCGGTTGACGATGGCCTTGGCAAAGAACGGATTGTCCGGCCGGCGCAGCCAGTTCATGACGTGTTTGCGCGGGTCTTCGCCGGCATCGACCTTCACCGGCTCCCGCGTGCCCAGCAGCCGAAATTGCCTCGACTCCGCCGTGCCCAGTGAACTAGAGACCTTGGCGAACTCCGTCTTCGTGTTGATGCCCACGGAATAGATAGTGTGATAACTGGTGATGCGTTCTTTCATCTCCAGCTCTCGGGTCAGGGCATTCGCCTCGGCCAGCAGCTTGTCGGATTCTTCTTTCGCGAGTTTCTTGTCCTTGGCCTGCTCGCGAAGCTTGG
>JBFWSD010001075.1:0-3222 GCA_050248575.1 Gemmataceae bacterium | reverse complement strand
TCCATGGCCTCGGCCAGCATGCCGAGACCGAACAGTCCCGCATCCCCTTCCGACTGGCACGTCCAGTCGCAATGATCTTTCGGGCCGCCTTGGCGGCCGATGAACTCGAAGCCACAAATCCGGCCTGGGGCATTCTCGAAGGGTATCACCACGACGTCGTCCCAGCCCGGCCCACGACCAAGCCGCAACCGGTCGTGACGTGAAGAACGTCCCATCGATGTGGTTGTGATAGCGTACGGGACCAGCTGATGATGGACCTCGTTCAGGGGCAGCGCGCCAAAAATGCGTCCGGCCGCGCGACAATCGTGATAGCTGGGCAAGTAGGCGAGGACACCCACACGACTAAGGAGCCGGACCAGCGTCGCTGCCTGCCTGGCTAGATAACTTCGTGCCGCCTCCCAGGTGCTGTTGATGCGCTGGCGACGACGGTAATACGCATCCGGATACTCATTGACCTGTTCAACCGGGAGTGGCAGATCGGCTTCAAGAAGTTTCCGCATGGCCTCTGCAATGGAGACATCCCAGATGCGTGCCGCCAACTCGATGAGATCACCGGAAACCTGTCTGCAATCCAGACAATAGTGCCATGCTCCGCACGTGGCCGTCGGGTAAATACGCAACCGGCCTGCACAGCGTGGGCACCGGATGGTGGTGGGCAAAGCCGCTGCTCCATCACCGAGGTCCAGCAAGTTCCCAACCGCTGACCAGGTGAGGTAGGTGGGGAGGGGGCGGGGAATCATGTCAGGCATCCTTTCCTCGCACGAGCCAGGTAGGTTTATCCTCTACCAGATCGGCGCAGGCGTCAACCTGAAGAAGAATTCCGCCGGTGGTGGACCGCGACGGCTCGAGTTGACGACAACCCGAACACGAGTTAAGGTCACCCCATGGCCCTGACGAATTGCACGTGTGCTGTGTGTGGGCTGCATTTCACCCGGAGAGCGGACCAGGTTCGCTACGCAGCGGAGCGCTATGGTTCGCCTCCCATCTGCAGCATTCCTTGCCGACGCCAGTGGCAGCGATCTCGCGTCGGCAAAGTCAGACCGCGGCATCACATCCGCAGAAGTCTGCAGCGCTCTGGCCATCCGAGCAGGAAGAGCCAGCCCAAAGACTGAAGGTGGTGACGCTCTGCCGAACTGGCAGCAGAATAACAAGAAAGAGGTACGGCTCTGCAACAAGCCGAAAACGGGGCTCTTCCCGGTGTCGGCGCGGTTGCTGTTGCGTGTTTGACATCTGGACGGATAGAAGCACCGGCAAACGCTGTCGGCGGAACCACGAACTGTGCCGCGAGAGCCAAAGTTTCGCGCGAGTTACAGGTCCATCACGTGCGTTTCGACGATGTTTCACGGCGTTCCACGACGTCACACCGCACACCCGACCCCTGCAAACTGGGTACCAGGCTTGTGAAGCTTACTCATCTTAGCAGTTACTCGACAGTCTTAGCATGGGCATGCTTTCCTCGTATACTTCGTTCGTAAGTTCCTGGTGGGAATGATGATCGAGTGAATATTCGCGCGGCGCGCTTTGGGAATGACGTTATCGCGTTCTTGGACCCCTGATCCGGCACGCTTGCAACACACTTGGGCTGAGTCCGGTGCACTGACTCGTGTTCTTCGTTCGCAAGTTCTTTGGTGGGAATGATGTATGGCGGCAGCACTGGATCGAGTTGAATGCAAAAACTCCGCAACTCTCAAGAACATGCGCAGAATGTCGGAGTAGGTTGGTAGAAAAAAACACCAGCCGCATACAAGGCGTTAACCGAAAGTTGGCCTCCAGGGTTGCTTGTCGTCTGGCCCCGCCCGCGGGCATGGCGGCCCCGGGCGAAGAAGTGCGCGTGGAGGGAAGCGTGTACCTGGCGAGCGCCCGCTCGGTGATCGTGCTACTGGCCCGCTGAGGTCTTACTGGTCGGCCACGAATGCAACCCAGCGGCCCGCTTCGGCAGCCCGCCGGTAGAACTTCTGTATTTCGTTGAACAGCCGCCAGGTGTGTTGAAAGTCTTCCTCGCCCTTGCGAAAGGCGTACTGGCCCGGGTCGATCTTCTCGTAGCCCTGGCGCAGTTCGTTTTCGCTGATGCCGTCGATGTAGGCGGAAACTTCCTGCACTTCCTCGGCATCCAGAAAGTTCACGATCCATTCTTCGCCATCCCAGATCTGGCCCGAGCCGAGGATGCACTGGTACTCGGGAGAGTCCCCGTATTCCATGCCGCCCCCGGTCAGGCAGCGGTGCACCGGGTCCCAGCCCTTGCCCGACTCCAGCGTCCACCCCTGGGCCTTGAGCTCCTTGAAGTGGTCGTCCATCAGGTCGACCACCTCCTCGGCTTCGCCAAGGTGGTTGACCTGATCCGCGAGATCCTCGGGCAGTGCAAAGTGAACTCCCAAACATGCCACGTGTAAACCTCCTCGAGCTAGCACAACAACACGCCCAGCGCCGCCCCCTGGGCCGCCGCTTCCTGATAGGCCTTGCAAAGCTCTTCGTAGAACCTCTCGTAGTAGCCCTGCTCCACTTTGCGCTGGGCAGCCGTCCAGGTTCGCCCGCTCGTCCGCTCGATGGCCGCGAAGACCTCCGTAATCGGGATGGCGGCCAGCTCGCGGGTGATCTGCCCGACCACAGGCGGGGAGACAAAGTTGAAACCGGGCTCGTTGCGGGCAATACGCACGTCCCCCTTGATCACGTAGCGCAGAGCATCCGACCGCCCTTTCAGCACGTCGTCGAACTGCGACCACGCCTTGTCGATGTCGAACCATGGGCGGCACTTGTTCCAGCGATAACGGTCCCAGCTCACCTTCTGCTGGGCCGTCGCAAACTTCCGGGCCGGGATGACATAGAGCCCCGCATTCACGCCCATGGTGATCTCCCCGCTATTCAGCGCTCGGACCAGCCCCGCCGGCCATTCGGCAGCACGCCGGCAGGAACTTCGCCCCGGCAAAACGCCGCGCGGTGGGCCGGGTTGCCCGCATCCATCTCGAACAGAATCCACTCGTCCCCGTCGAGCACGGCCATGCGCCGCCAGCCCGTGACCCCAGGCGATCCATGGCCGGGTCCCAGGTGATCTGCCAGTCGGTCGGGTCTGCGAACAGTTCGGCGGTGTCCTGGTCCAGTTCGCCGACCTCTGCCCGGAGTCTAGCCCGCATTTCTCACCGAATGGGGTTGCGCGATGGCCCCTGAGTTGGCATAAGTGTTTTTGCACAAGACGCTTACACACAACCCAGGAGGCCAGCACGCTAT
>JBFWSD010001074.1:0-3224 GCA_050248575.1 Gemmataceae bacterium | reverse complement strand
GCAGACGAAGGCCATGGCGAACCACAAGGTCTGAAAGCTCTTCAGCACGCCGCCCGCCTCCTTGGTCAGCTTCGGCTCGTATTCCGCCAGGAGCGAGAAGAGCACCGAGGCCGCCACGAAACCGATCACAAACTTGGGAAAGCGTTCCCAGATGACCCAGGCACTGGGCCGCTCGGCGTCGGCGGCTTGCTCCCGCGCGCGGAAGGTCCACCAGGCCGCCAGCAAGAAGGCGGCCACCCCGATCAGCACGTTCTGCGACAGCTTGACGATGATGCCGGTCTTCTCGGCGCGTTCGCTGACGAGGCCGCCGGCGGCCGCCACCGAGCCGCTGGTGTCGAGGGTGCCTCCCATCCAGGCGCCGGCCACGTCGTCGGGCATGCCGGTCTCTTTGACGATGATGGGCATCAGCACCATCATGGGCACGGCCACGATCAGCACGATCGAGGTGACGTAGGAAAGCTTGCGGCGGTCGCCCTGGATGGCCCCGCAGGCCGCGATGGCGGCCGACACGCCGCAGATGGCCACCGCCGTGGAGAGCATCGTGCCGAACTCGTCGTCGACTTTCAGTTTCCGCGCGACCCAGAAACAGACAAACCAGACAACCACGACGACGCCCAGCCCCTGGGCCATGCCGCGCAGGCCGACGCTGAGAATCTGCCCGAACAGGACGCCGGCGCCCAGCAAGACGAGGCCGGTCTTGATGAAGAACTCGGTGCGGACGGCATCTTGCAGGTAAGCGGGCAGCCCCACCACGTTGCTGACGAGCAGCCCGGCGCCCAGCGCGAACAGCACGTATTCCAGCCCGAGGAAATGAATGAGGTCATTGCCCGCGATCAACAGGGCCAGGATCGCCAGCAGGCACACGAACCAGAAGCCGAACGCGAAGCGGCGGACGTTGCCCCCCATCAGATGGATGGCCCCCAGCGACAACACGAAGACGACGGCGGCGTGAAAGAGCACGTTACCGAGGTTGCTGGCTGCCAGCACCTTGGTGGTCAGTTCCGAAAGGGCGCTGGCTTCCTTGGTGGCGGCCCACTTGAAGCTGGGCTTGGCCAGGGCCGCTTCAGGCGAAAAAGCCAGGGTGAGAACAAGCGCGATGATGATGAACGCGCACCAGACGGCCAGCCAGTCCTCGCCGCGCAAGAGCGAGTTGTTGCTGACGGGCGGCGGCGAGGTCGACTCGACCTGGTTCTCGGCAACCGACATGCAGCCTCCTTCGCGCGGGCAATGGTTTCAAGGATTCTGCGCGCACGGGCTGCCCAATGCAAGGGAGATGCTGCCCGCACTGACAAGACCAATCGGGTAACCGAGAACCGAGAACGAGCTGGCAAGACCAACCGGGTAACGGAGAACGGAGAACCGAGAACCGAGAACCGAGAACGAACTGGAAAGACCAACCGGGTAACGGAGAACCGAGAACCGAGAACGAACTGGAAAGACCAACCGTCTTTGCGAGCTCGCGCCCGAAAACGCGTTTCATTCTCTCTTGTCGGTTCGGTTCTCGGTTTTCGGTTTTCGGTTACCCGATTGGTCTTTGCGCCAGCTCGCGCGGCGTGGGGGCAATCGTATCCGCCAGGGCCTGGCGCCAGAGCTCATCGACGCTGCGGCCCACCTGAACGGCCTGCTGCTCGAGGTTCTGCCGCTCGTGCAGGAGCAGGCGGGTGATGTAGTTGCGCGCGTCGTTCACCAGCGTGAGGAAGCCCGAGACCAGCAGTTCGCCTTGGACCTCGCCCGAGGCAAACTTGCGCAGCACCTCGTCCTTGATCTGGTTGAGCTCGCGCTGCAAGCGCAAGAGCACGCGCAGATCGAGGGCCGCCGAACGTTCCAGCTCCAGGGCTCGTTGCTCGACGTGCGAGACGGCCACCAGGTAGTTGCGGAAACCTTGCTCCTGGCGGCGGCCGTGCCATTGCCGCAAGGCTTGCCACAGGAAGAAGAGCCCGCCCAGCACGGTGGCCGCGATCGCCAGGACTTTCTCGGAGTAGTCCACCACGTCGGCGGCAATGATCGGCTTGACCCGCTCGAGGTGAAGCTCGGTGCCCGCGTGCCAGGCAAACTCGGGGGGCAACTCCAGCAACTTCTCGCTCAAGGGCGGTTTGGAGATCTGCACAAACCCGCTGTTGAACATGGCCGTGAGCAGGCGATCGATCGCCAGGGCATCGACGTTCTTGTTGGCGACCACCAGCAGCCTGGTCCCCAGCGAATGCACCGGCGTGTCGGGTACGGCGGGCTCCACCCCGTAAGTGAACGCCGGGATGACCGCATCGTAGACATGCACGTGTTCAACCCGATGGGCCACGCCGGCATGTTTCTCCGGCGTGAACGCATCGAGGGCAAAAGCTTCGGCGAAGGTCAACGGCACCACGCGGTAGTTCTGCCGCGCCACCAGCTCGCGCGCCACCGGCGAGGGCAACGACTGCACCATGAAGGCGGCATCGGGCAGCTTGTCGCGCTCCTGTTCCGCCAGCAGTGCCGAATAGCCGAGCGTGGCGGGCTTGAAATCGCCGGGCTCATCGCCGCGCGCGGGCCGCAACCCGGCAAAGCGAAGCACTTCAAAAGACAGCGTGTGCGTGCCGCTGCCCGGCTCGCTCAGGTTGACGACCTTGCCCTTGAGCGCGCCCAGGTTGTGCGAAACCTTCTCGAACAGTTCAGCCTTCACCAGGAGGTGCAAGGGCTCGACGTGCAACGAGGCCACCTGGCGGATGTTGTTGCGGGTGCCCTGGTCGAGGCCGCCCTGGACGAGGGCCACATCCAGCTTGCCCTCGTTCACCATATCGAGAACCGCTTCCGAGCCGGGGGCGTCGACAATGTCGAGCTCGAGTCCGAAGCGGCGCGCTTCGTCGGCGAGCATGCGGGCAATCTGGTAGCGTTGCCCGCTGGCGCGGCCCGCACTGATCTTGAGTTGATGCGAGCGGAGATCGGGAGTCCGCCAGATGAAGAAAGCGGCTAGCCCGAGGGCAAGCACGCCCAGCACGGCCGCCGCGAGATCACGCCTCAGGTACCAGCGTCGGGAAAGCGACATGAGGTCCTCGTTGAAGTTGTCGTAGACAGGTTAGCGGTCCATCGACCGCTCACCAAGCGCTTCGACAATTCACGTGGTGCCTTGATGGCGGAGGTGTGAAGGATTGATGAAGACTAGCAAACCTGGCGACACGCTCCGACGATCGGCGCCGTCGACGGGGGGCAATCAAATGAGTTAGCCCGGCGTGCCTGCGAGGATCCCTCGC
>JBFWSD010001073.1:0-3227 GCA_050248575.1 Gemmataceae bacterium | reverse complement strand
TGTTGCCAAGCGGCCCGCGCTCACGCAAGCCAATGCCGTGGTCGGCACGCCCGATTTCATGGCCCCCGAACAGGCCACCGATCCACGCCGCGCCGACATCCGTGCCGATATCTACAGTTTGGGCTGCACGCTCTACTACTTGCTGACGGCGCGGCTGCCTTTCCCGGATGGCACCCCGCTCGAAAAACTGATCGCACGACAGGTGCAGCCTCCCCCCAGCATGAGCAGCATCCGCGCGGATGTGCCCGCCCACTTCTTGCCCGTGCTCGACAAGCTGCTGGCCACCGATCCTGCCCGGCGCTATCAAGCGCCGCGCGAGGTAGTCGACGCGCTCGCGCCGTTCGCGGCGGGCCGCCAGCCAAACCGAACAAGAAGCCTGGCCTTGCTGGCCTTGTCCGCGGCGGCCTTGCTCGCCCTGGCCGTGGTCCTCTGGCCCGATCCGGCGAAGCACGATGTACCGGGGGCGAAGAAGAATTCGGCCGCCGACGAGCAAGTTGCGTTGCCCCCCTCGCCGCATGAACTTCAAGTGCTGCGCGACAAGGATGGCTTTCGTGGTGCAGCTTTCTCGCGCGACGGCAAATGGGCTGCCAGCACCGGGCTCGACGACTCCATTCAGCTCTGGAACCTGGCAACCGGCAAGGCGGAGACTCGCATTCCCGGCGACCATGCTCTCGGCACGCTGTGCATCGCGCCCGGCAACGAGCGCATCGCCGGCGGCGGCGCCGATGGGTTCATCGGCGTCTGGGACCTGCCCGCGGGCAAGCTCTTTCGCAAGCTGGAAGGACCCAGGGGACGCGGCGGCGCGAGCGCCGGGGCTGCCTTCGCTCTCGATCAGCTTCATTTGCTCACCGCCGGCAGCGACCACAACATTGTGATGTGGAAGGTCGCCGAGAACCGTATCATGCAGACCTACCAGGGGCACGAAGGGGCCATCACCAGCCTGAGCATCGGCGCGGGCAATCGCTTCGCCGTCTCCTCCAGCCTCGACGGCACCGTGCGCGTCTGGGATCTCCAGGAGGGCAAGGAGGGCTTTCGCTTATCACACCACGTGCCCACCTGGTCGGCCGCGCTCTCAAACAACAGTTACTTTGTACTCACGGGCTGTGCCGATCATTCGGTGAGGCTGTGGCGGCTGACCACGCAACGAGAACTGCGCCGCTTTCAAGGGCATTCCGGCAAGGTGGTTGCCGTTGCCCTCGATTCGGACAATCGCCTGGCACTCTCGGGCAGCAGCGACGGCACGGTCCGACTCTGGGAACTGGCCAGCGGCAAGGAGTTGGCCCGCTATGAGGGGCACGCTGCCGAGATCCTCTGCGTCGGTTTTCATCCCGACCGCAAGCGGGCGCTCAGCGCCGGCAAGGATGGCAGCCTGCGCTTCTGGCAGTTGCCCGCAACCTCGACCGAGCCGACGCGCTACTCGGAACGTATCAACGTCGTCGCGATCGATGCACCCGGGCAGCGCACGTTGATGGCCCGCGGCGACGAGCGCATCGAGGTGCTCGAGAAGCCCGCCAACTCGGTACTGCAGGGGCACACCGATGCGGTAACTGCCCTGGATCTGGCGAAGGACGGACGACTCGCGGTCTCGGGGGGCTGGGACGAAAGCGTGCGCGTCTGGCATTTCGACAAGCCGGCCCAGGCTGGTCTGCGCACGCCGGTTCATACCTTCTTCGGACACACGGGCAAGATCACCAGCGTCGCGCTTTCCGCTGACGGCAAGCTGGCCGCTTCAGGCGGCGCCGATGGTTCCATCCATCTCTGGAACCTGGCCGTCGGTGAGAAGTTGAACAGCTTCCCGGCGCACCAAGGGAGCGTATGGGGTCTGCGCTTCTCGCCTGCGGGCGAAATACTGATTTCGGGAGGCGATGACGGCAACGTGATACTGTGGTATGTCAACACCGCCAGCCCGGGGCGCGTGCCGGCGAGCTTCGTTCAGCGCGGCGCCCACAACGGGCGGGTGTCGTCCATCAGTTTCGCCCCGGACGGCCGCCACTTCGCCTCCGGAGGCAATGACGGGCTGGTCAAGCTCTGGAAGTTGACCCAGCGCGGCTTTCAGACCGCAGAGATCCACGAGCTGCGCGAACATACCGGGGCCGTGCGCGCCGTCGAGTTTCATCCGGATGGCCGCCTGCTTGCCTCTGCCGGCGCCGATCGCACCATCTTGATCTGGGATACCTATCTCGGCAAGTGCGCGGATACCTTGCGTGGGCACGCCGACGAGATCGATTCTCTTAGCTTCAATGGAGAAGGCTCCACGCTGGTGGCGGGCAGCCTCGATGGCCAGACCAAGTTCTGGTCGATCAAGTTCACTCCGCCCGAACCGCCCGAGCCGAAACCGCCCGCGAACACGGTTGTCACTCCGCTAACCTTCACGGGCAACGCGCACGTCGAGATCGAGAACAGCAAGTCCTTGATTCGGTTCGACAAGCCTTTCACGGCCGAGATGTGGGTGTACATCTCGAAGAACAATCCCGGCTTCTTCCTCTGTGGCGACTTCCATGCCGCGCCCACCGACCTGTCCGGCTGGTGCATCGCCGGGCAGGCAAGCACGCACCGCGACCAGGACGTTATCGTGCTTTTCGCCAAGTTCGGTTTTCGCCGGCTGACCAGTTCCGGGGGCCTGGAGCAGTTCGAGGTCTTCCCCGAGCGCTGGCACCATGTGGCCCTGGTGATGGATGGCGAAACCGGCCGGCTCTTTGTCGATGGCCGTGTACTGCGCGAACTGAGTCCAAAGGCACGCTCCTCCAGCCCCGATGCCATCTACCTGGGCTCCAAGCCGGATAGCGATACGCAACGCTTCAACGGCAAGATTCGCGCCTTCCGGCTGTCCTCGACGGCCCGCTACCAGGGTGTGTTCACGCCTCCGCAGCTGTTCAACAAGGACAGGCACACCGAGGTGCTGCTTGATTTCTGCGGCAAAGGCGAACGCGTGCCCGACCTGTCGGGGCACGATCGTTCTGGCCGCATCGTCGGTGCCCGCTGGGACAAGCCGTTCAAGCTGCCGCAGTGACCCCGGTAGACTATAGAATGGCTTGTACCATCGAAGGCTTGTCAAATCAGGGCGGCTGAACTGCCAGGATTCGCACAAAGACTCGGGAAGGGAGAATGGAATGTTAACATCTCGCGTTGCCTGGCTGCTTGCCTTCACAACACTGACGGTCTGCGGGTTTCCGGACGGAACACTAGCCGATGAGGACGCCAGGAAGCTTGACGTTCTCGTGGTCGCC
>JBFWSD010001072.1:0-3230 GCA_050248575.1 Gemmataceae bacterium | reverse complement strand
GACAAGTATTCTCGCAGTTGCTTTGCCAGCGTCGCTGCGTCAGGGCGTCGAGCGGGCTCCAAAGCGAGGCAGCCTTGCACGAGCTTCATCAATTCATGCGAATGGCTCAGGCTCGGGTTGACACTTGGCGGTGCTCCCGCACGCTGGCGTTCGAGCAGCAGGTCCCGCAGTTCCTCTTTTGCTCCAGCAAGAGGGATCGGCCCGAAGGGATGCTCTGCCGCGAGCAACTCGTGAAGTACGACACCGAGTGAGTAAACGTCGGAACGCGCGTCGATGCCTGCAGGGGCAATTTCAGGCGGTATGCACCGAAGCTGCTCGGGCGACATGTAGGGCAGTGTGCCTCCCCAGTCCACGGTTGCCTCACTGGATGCGACCGACAGGTTGAAGTCGAGCAGCATCGGCCGGGCGTCCATCGTCAGGAGCACATTGGAGGGCTTGAGATCGCGATGCAGGATGCCCTGCGCATGGACATGGGCCAGGGCTTCGCCGAGCTGCGCCCCGAGGTGAGCCACTGCATCTTCGTAGCGATATCGAGTCAGGCCCGCCTCAACTCGGGCCCCTGGATTCGTCGCCTGGAGCACACGGGTGATGGTTGCTCCGGACTTCGGCAGCGTTTCCACCACCAGTGACTCGAGAACATCCAAAAGCGTCGTACGGCCCAGATAGGGCATACAGATAGCACTCAGCCCGGACGTGACATCGTGCTGCACCGAATGAACCGGCACGATGTTCGGATGGGCGAGTTTGCCCAGCAGCCCAGCCTCTGCCTTGCCGTGCCGGCTGACCTTCACGGCGACCTGACGGTTGCCGAGCGTCGTATCCTCTGCCAGGAAAACTCTTCCGAAAGCGCCGCGGCCCAGCTCATCTTTTATCTGGAAAGAGAGGAATGTGTCGCCTCGACCAGGCATTTCTAGAGGCGTGCGAAGGGGCCGCTCTGAAGGCGGGCTGCGCAGCAGGCTATGCGTGACGAGCAACCGACGAATCGTGGACTGGTAACGCGGAAATCTCTGACAGAACTCATCCGCGTCGAGCACTTCGCCCGCCTCTTCGCGCAAGCAGTATTCCTCGTAGGCCAAGTCCAGGATCGCCGTGCGGTTATCGAGCAGCTCGGGATGCTGGATCAGGAAGTCGGCCACGGAGGGCACCGCATGGTTCGAGCACAGCTGACGGAATTGCTCGAAGAGGTCAGGCGGGGCTTGCCGTGGAGACGTGCGTGGCGTTGGCTCTGGGTTCATGAGCGGGAGGAAACAACCAGCCTTTGAATGACGCGCCGAACGGTCTTGTCGCTGATCCGAAGTTGTTCCGCTATTTCACGCTGAGAATAGTTGTCGCGCAGCATGGCAATGATCTGTTGATCCCGATGTGTGTGGTCGGCCAGCAAGCGTTCCCACTGTTCCTTTATGGCCACTTGTTCCTCGGGGCCTGGTTCAGGCACGGGCGGGTGTTCCCTGGCCTCGCTACCGAACAAATCCAGCGGTGATTCGCGATCGATGTTGTACTTGCGGGTCTCGACCTGTTGGCGGAAGCGCTCGATCACTTTGTACTGGGCGATCCTGGTCAGGTAAGCAACCAGTGCCTGGGGTTCCTCGAAGGTGAATCGCTCCGGCGGGATGGCAAAGAACGACGCCCAGACATCCTGCGTGAAATCAATGGAATCGAAACGCTTCCGCAGCCGGCGGTCCAACTTACGGCGAACCACCAACAAGACGTGATCGCCATATCGAGAGAATAGTTCGCGGGCCGCTCCGTCAGACGCCCGGCGCAACCTGTGCATCAATTCCTGGAACTGTTGGCGCTCGTTCACGGTCTATCCTCGTCGTCGAAATCCAACGAGAGAATAGCACTCGACTTGGTACGGTGCCAATTAATTGGACAGGTGGCGTAAGGGTATCCCCTTGGTGGCAGCGAATTTCGGTGTCCGTTGCACGGAACTCTTTTCGAGAGATCTCATGGGAGTCGATCCCATCGCCAAACGCGAAGAGAGCCGCGCTCGAAGCATGAGGGGGGCCAAATCTCTTTGCGCTCCTGGATCGTCCCGAGCCCCTGGACTCGTTCCCGGGGCTCATCCTACTAAGCAAAACGGGCACCCGCCCTAAACGATAAACTGCAGACGGAGGCCCACGCAGATCACTGCGTTCGCTCGGCACAGCTTCATTTTGACTGACGTTGGAGTGGGTTCAGCTGGTAGACTTCCGCGCCGCGAAGACCTGGAGCATCTGGTTCTTGAAGCTCGTGCTGGACTCGAGCGCCTCAACGAAGTTGGCCTTGTCCAGGGTGTAAGTCTGAACGGCTTCCTTGGCCCGCACAGTGGCGTTACGCGGGTTGTTGGTTATCAAGGCGGTTTCGCCGAAAACTTCGCCCGGGCCGAGCGTGGCCACGACCCGCGTGCCGTCTCGATCCTTGACCACGACTTCGGTCTTTCCTTCGCGAATGAGATAAAACTTGTCCCCGGGTTCTCCCTGACGAATGATGACCGCGCCCGCTGGAAACTCCTCGTACATCATCTTCTGACAGATCTCCGTCAATTCGCCCGGCGTTTGGCTCTGGAACAGGGGACACTTCCTCAGCAAGGCAGCGATATAGATGGACTCTTCTACCGAAACGGTGGAGGCAATGCGGCCATCGATCAGAGTCACGATCCGGTCGGCAATGTCGAGAATCCGATTGTCGTGTGTGACCAGGATGATCGTCCCACCGTGTTCCTTGGCGTGTGCTTTCAGCAGGTTGACAACAGTCCGTCCCGACTCCTTGTCCAGGGCCGCGGTCGGCTCGTCGGCGAGGATTACCTTCGGACGATTGACCATGGCGCGAGCGACGGCAACGCGCTGTTTCTCTCCGCCGGAGAGTTGGGCGGGCTTGTAGTCGAGCCGTGCACCCAGTCCAAGCTCGGTCAAGAGCGACTGTGCCATGTCCCGGCGCTGCCGTGCACTGTACGAGTGCAACTCCAGGGCGATCTCTACATTCTCGCGAGCACTGAGAGATTCGAACAGGTTGTGCGCCTGGTAGATAAAGCCAATGCCGCGACGAATGTCCACCAGCTCTCGGAGCGACAACTGGCGCAGGTTCTGCCCCATGATCTCCAGCGTACCCTCCTGGACCGAACGCAGCGCCCCGGTCAGCACCAGCAGCGTGGTCTTGCCGGAACCGGAAGGCCCGGTGACGATCACAATTTCGCCAGGCATCAACGTCAAGTTGATGTTGAAAAGTGCCTGCTTGAGATCGGAAGAGCA
>JBFWSD010001071.1:0-3238 GCA_050248575.1 Gemmataceae bacterium | reverse complement strand
ACATGTCGACACCGTCGCTGAGAAGTTGCTACGGGTGGTCCCGGGCGAGTCGCTTGTCCCTTAAGTGTACGACATCTTGCTCTTCGCGGCAGAAGAAACGAGGGTTCACCAGCAGAGGCAGCTGCTTCGGCCCGGGCAGCTGTCATTCTTCGTGGACACGCGGCATGGAGAACTTCTCGGTGCCGAGCGCACCGGGCTGGCGATCGGGCGGCGCAGCGGGCTCCCGACCATGCCGGGCGCAGATTTCCAGGCAGGCAGCATCACACATTTTGCCCGCACAGGCCCCCTGTGTGACCTTGGTACGTTGTTTGACGGCGTCGTAGCTTTCGGCCCCCTCGACAAGGGCCAGCTCGATCTCGGCCTGCGTCACGTCGGCGCAGTTGCAGACATAGCGATTCACGGCTTCTTTATCGACATAAGGCATCAGCTCGCGGGCCGGCTCGGAACGAGGCTCGGTTGCGGCTTTCTCCCACTCCTTGCGAAAGCGTTCGAGTCCCGCAACCGGGCGGCCCAGCAATGCGGCCGCTTCGGCGCCGCGCAGCCTGCCCTCGAGCACCTGGCTATTGACATCGGGTGTGCCCGAGGCTGCCCCGGCAACATACACGCCCGGGACGGAACGCGTCATGTGCCACTGCCCGTCCTTCATCAGGTAGCGAACGCCGGCCTGGACGGCGAGCTCGTTCGCCGGAAACGGCCGCGACGCGATACAGATCAGGTCGCAGTCGATGTCCTTCATGCTGCGTGCGGCAATCGAGCCGTCGGCATTGCGCTGGGCGACCTTGATGCCCTGGACGCGTTTCTCGCCGATCGCCTCCAGCACGATGGTCTGGGTAAGGAGGCGCCAGCCCCGCGAGGCGTCGCCGTCGGCACTGAAGGAGGCCATGGTTTGACTGGCCCAGCCACGGCCGAAGTGCTTGCCGAGATTGGCGGCGCGAGGATCGACGACGGCGGCGACCTCGACGCCGAAGGCGGCCAAGCCTTCGGCCATCCGCGCCCCCTCGTCGTGGTCGGTGACCACCACGGCGCTGCGTCCAGGCGACACGCCGTAGAGACGGCCCAGCCGCTGCACGCCGCGGCACAGCATCACGCCGGGCAGGTCGTTGTTGTGAAACACGAAGCGGCGTTCGCGGCCGCCCGTGCAGACGATCACCTGCGTGGCCTGGATTTTGACAATCCGATCGCCCGCCCAGGCACTCACCTGCTTCAAGGCCGACAGCTCGAAGACCGTGGTATCGGTCATGATCTGGACATTGGGCCGTTCCCGCAAACTCTCGATATACGGTTCGAGTTCTCCCAGTTCTTTGCTGTCGAACAAGAGATGGCCGCCCAGGCGGGGCAGCCTCTCGATGAGCATCACCTGCAAGCCGGTGCCCGCGACCTGATCGACGGCGGCGAGGCCGGCCGGGCCCCCGCCAATGACGCACACGTCCACGGCCAGATTCTCGGTGGGGAAACGTTCGGGGTTGGCAATCAGTGGCGCTTGCAGCGGGCGGCGGAAGGACTTGAACGCGTAGCCGAGCAGCCACGACACATCGAAGCCGAGTGAAGGCCAGGCATGCTGATGCTTGACCTGCATGCCCTGGCGGACCGGCTCGACGCAGACCCTCACGTTCGGGCGGCCATCGACCTGCATGAGGCAGTTACCGCAATCGCCGGACATGCAGAACAGGCCGCGCGGTCTGCCTTCACGATAGCTCAGACTGAAGACCCGGATCCCGGCATCATAAAGGGCTGCGCCCACGGTCTGCCCGGGCCAAGATTCCACGAGCTTGCCGTTGTAGTGAAACGTGACGTTTCGCTCGCGGTCGACCAGGATTCCTTGAGCAGGCTGCAACATCGCTCTCTCCCTTGCGACCCACCCCCTGGGAAGGCGGTCTGGTGGCGTCGGGTATCCTCACCCTCATCGGTCGCGGAGGACGGCGAGACAGAAGCGAGTCCCTCTGAAGCATAGTACGCACTGAAGCGATGTTCAAGGACAGAAAGACTTTCCGCCGCGCCGCCGCGCGCGGAGGCGCTCGCGCGCCCCATGACTACGCGCTCCTCGAAGCCAGCTGGGCAATGAGGGGATGAACCGAACTCGGCCCCGTGCGTATGGCATAGGTGGCTCTCCGGGCATGACCGGCACAGCGGCTGCGGCCCGCAGTATCGGCACGAAGTCCCGTGCCTGCCCCGTTTTCCCGGTCAATCTCATTGACAGCCCTGACGCATCCTTTACACTGGAGTGGTCTTATCCCGGATTCGGGACCCATCTGTTCTCATTCTCTGTGAGGTGGATCATGCCGCGACAACCCAAGGGCGGAGAGTCCAAGCAGGGGCTGGTGATCACACTCGTCTTCAGCATCATCATCTCCCTGGCTCTGGCCGTGGTGGCCTACCTCGGCTTTGCCGACACCCAGAGCCTCAAGGATCAGCTCGGCAAAGAAAAGGTGAAGACCGCGACCTTCCAGCAAGAACGCGACTTCCTCAAGTTCCAGAACCTCGTCTATGCCAACGCCATTGTTGGCCAGCTCACCGAAGAGGAAAAGGAAGCCTTGCAGGCACTAGGCCTCCAGTACTACGACCAGAACCGCCTCGGCAAGGGCGTGCAGGGCAGTGAAGATGCCGCCAAGCGCATTGCCGTCGTCAACGAAGACACCCGCTTCGACCGCGAGAAGAAACTCGCCAAGGACAGCTATCGCGCTCAGATCCGGCTCCTCACCACCCGCCTCGAGGAAGCCAACGAAAAGATGGCTGCCGGCGAGAAGACTTTCAAGGAACAGATTGCCAAGCTCCAGCTCGATCTCGACAACCTGCGCAAGGAAAACATCCTGCGCGCCGAAGAGGCCAAGAAGAAGGGGCAGGAAATCCTCGTCGTCGGCAAGGAAAAGACCAAGGAGTTCCTCGAACTCCAGGAAAGCCACGCCAAGATGTCGGAAGACAAGGTCAAGCTGCAGAAGGCCCACGACGACGAGAAGGCCCAGATGCAGGCCCAGATCGACCAGATGAAGAAGGACCTCACCGATCTGCGCAATCGTTATCGCGACGTGCAGGCCCGCGTTGCCCCTGTCAATCTGCTCGATCACGATCAGCCCAAGGGCAAGATCATCAGCCTGAATCGCACGGGCAACATCGCCTACGTCAACCTGGGCTCGGCCGACAACGTCAAGCCGCAGCTCACCTTCTCGGTGGTCGGCAAGGATCAGTTCGGCAAGGTGCGGCACATTCAGGTTGGCGACAAGGTCACCGTGAATCAGTCCGG
>JBFWSD010001070.1:0-3245 GCA_050248575.1 Gemmataceae bacterium | reverse complement strand
ACGACGCGCTCTTCGCGATCACGAACTTCACGCGCAACGAGCAGCTCGAAGAAGCGATCACCGTCGATGTGACCTGTAAGCCGACCTACTCGACGACGCCACCGAGCTGGCTCATCGTTCCTTAACCCCATTTTCCGGAGGACTCGATGCGAAGATTCTGCGCGCCCATCGTCCTGCTTGCGCTCATGGCCACGACCATCTGCGCCGGGGAAGTCGAACGTGGTCCGCCCAGGGACGGCACCATGCCCAAGCACCTGATCGACGACGCCAGCCTGTTCTTTCGCTCGGCCAAGGGCACGCTCGACAAGCTGGCCGGGCCTGTCGTGCAAGCCATCTATCTCGCCGGCGTCCGTGACGGCGCGATCGGCGCCTCCGTTGTCCTGATCCTCTTCTACTTGCTCTTCCTGCAACCGAGGAAAAAGTGATGCGCTCGCTTCCCTTGCTCGCCGTCTTGTTCGCTCTCGGGGCGTCCGTGGGCGGCAATAAGGCGCCCGATGGCACCGAGATCAACTGCGACCTGCCAGGCGACCTGCATCGTCGCAACACGACCTCGCGCGGCCAGGGCTGCTGCGTGTGGACCTCCATTCATCACGCTGGTCTGTGGCAGAACGTGCCCGCCTACCAGGAAGCGCCGAAGTGGATTCAGCAGCACGGCGTTCCTGGCGGCGCTTCCCCTGGCTCGGTGCAGAAATACCTGCCGCAGATGGCCAGGGACCGAGGTTATGCCGAGCCACCGGCCTTCCTCAACTACGAAGGCAACGATCCCACGATCCTGAAGTTGGCTTGCAAGACCGGGCGCATGCCGGGCGTGACCTACTGCTTCAGCCCCACGGGGCGCTACGGCGGCGGTCGCATCGCCCACATGGTCAGCCTGGTGCATGCGGACGAGAAATGGTTTGCCGTGCTCGACAACAATTACACCGGGGCCAACCAAATCGAATGGATGACGCCCCAGGAGTTCAAGCGAACGTGGACCGAGATGGGCGGCGGTTGGGCCGTGATCCTGCTGCAACCAGCACCTCCGCCGCCTCCTCGGAACTGACCCTGTCCCCAGACCTTGCTGAGGAGACCTGATGTTCGAGTTCAGCCCCAAGACGAAGGCCATCATGCTCACCATCGCCGCGCTGCTCTGCAGCCTGGCCGGCGCCGGCATCCACTCGCTGTGCACGACCTCGTGCCCCTGCAAGTGCCAGGAATGTCCCTGTTCGCGTGAGGCACCAACCGACCAGCCCGCGGACACCAAGTAGTCCTGCCCCTGTCTCCGGTTCGCAACCCTTTCCTCTGAGGAGAACGCATGACGACACTCGTGCTTGCAATGCTCATCGGCCAATGTCTCGGCCCGAACTGTCCCACCGGTCCGGTGGGGATGCCCCAGCGTAGTGCCACCATCCGCCTGCTCGTCGATCCGCCCGACGCGAAGATCTGCATCGGCGATCACTGCGTCCGGGCCACCGGCAAGGAACGCCTGCTCGAAAGCCCGCCTTTGCAGCCCGGCAAGCAATACCTGTACCGCATCAAGGCACGCTGGGGCGACGTGGAACGCCAGTGGGACCTGACCGTGGAGGCGGACCAGGCCTACGAGCTGAAGATCGAGCCGAACGCGCCCATGGGCGTGATCGAACAGGACGGCGTGCAGAACTTCGGCATCGATCGATCCAAGCTCGATCTTCAGCGTGAACGCTTCACGGTCAATGGCCAGGAGATCAGCAAGGAGAAAGCGTGCCAGTTGCTCGAGTCCGGCTCGCTCGAAGACGACAGCAACAAGCTGCGCCTGACGGTGATCGGCAGCGATGCCGACCGCAAGCGTGTCCTCGATGACCTGAAGGGCTCGCTCGCCGATCTGTCCAGCACCTTCCTGGTGCAAGCCTATGCGCCCGACAACTGGGCCGTCTCCCGCGCGGGCTTCCAGACTTCCGGCAACCCGACCATCTATCTGCAGGAGCCCTCGGGCAAGGTGTTGCATCGCCAGGACGACTACGACGATGGCCCCACCGGTTTGCGGAAAGCGATGGAGGCCGTCCGCAAGCCTGACCCGACCTACGACAAGGCACAGGACCCCGACCTGCGCAAGTCGGTCACCGACTCCACGACGTTGCTGATTCTCGGCGTCGCCGTCTTCCTCTTCTTCCTTGGACTCCGAAAGGAACCTGCATGAACTTCGCTTCCACGCCGAACTGGGCCTGGCTCGCCCTGGCCGTTGCCGTCGGGCTCTACCTGTATCGCAATGGCTGGCTCGACAACCTGCTCAAGCGCTTGTCCACGTTGCCGGCTCCGCCCGCGCAGCCGCAGCAACCCGCGAATCCGCAGGTGATCATGTTCAAGCACGTGATCGAGCAGCCCGGCGCGAGCCCGAGCATCCAGGCGGTCGAACCACCACCCACCGACACGAAGGCCCCCGCGCCCGCTGGCCAACCCGTCATCGAGAAGCTCACCGTCAAGGGACCGCTCAAGATCAACGTTTCCGAAGGGAGGATCGATGTCTCTGCTTGAGAAGCTCAAGGGCTACCGCACCAAGATCGCTGCTGTGGTGATCGCCGTCCTGGCGGCGAACGAGGTGATGCCGTTCCTGCCGCCCGAGTACGTCAGCGGCATCCTCTATCTCGCCAGCGCCGCGGGCCTCTACTTCCTGCGTGCTGCCGTCGACAACCTGAAGATCAAGGTCGACGACCAGGTGCCGGCCGGTAACTGAACGACCGGGTCGGCGTCACGCCGGGCAACCGTGCCCGGCGTGTTCTCTCATCTCTAGTATGAGGGTTCCATGCACCAGTTCACAGACGCCAAGGACCGGACCTGGGAAATCGAGATCGATGTTGCCGTCATCAAACGCGTCCGCGATCTGACGAATGTCTATCTGCCATCCCTTGCCGACCACGGCGGCGAGCCGCTGCGCGATCTCTTGAACGACTACCCGCGATTCATCGACCTGCTGTTCGCGATGTGCAAGGACCAGGCCGAGAAGAACCTGGGTAGCGTCGACACGGACATGGAGTTCGGTCGCGGCTTCTCTGGGGATGCCCTGGAGGACGCCAGTAATGCCTTCGTGGCCGCGCTGCTGGATTTTTTCCCCGACCGGAGGGCACGCGAGGCCCTCAAGAAGGTCGTGGCCAAGAGCAAGCAGCTCAGCCTGAAGATCGTGGAGTGCGTGGAGCAGAGGCTCGACAGCCTCGACCTGGACAGCTTGGCGCAGAAGTTGAGCGAATCATCTGGGCCTGCGCCGGCCAGCTCGGGATCGACCCCGGTCCCTT
>JBFWSD010001069.1:0-3251 GCA_050248575.1 Gemmataceae bacterium | reverse complement strand
GTGCCATCGAGCTGTTCGCCCGCTACACGCAGCTCAACCTTGGGCAACAAGTCTTCGACGGCGGCCTCGCCGATCCCAACTTCTGGTCCAAGGACGCCTACGTCACCGATATCGGCGCGAACTGGTACCTGAACCGCTTCGTGAAGGTCTATTTCGATTGGCAGCATTCCACGTTCGGTTCGCCCATCCTCCTCAACGAAGCCAAGCAGAAGTTCGGCCGCAACGACGACCTGTTCTGGATTCGCATGCAGCTCTATTATTGATGCCGTGTTCAGGGCTGCTCTCCGGAAGTCAACGGGCCGGTTGCACCTTCCCTTGCACACAAAAGCCACTTGTGCCATCCGCCGCTAACCAAAGCGATTTCACGACTTACGGCGAAAATCGCCCAAAGCGAAGTGTGCAAGTGTGCAAGCCGCCCCCTCGGGTCGCGCGCACGAACGCGCAGCGGGGCACTTTCCCCTAATGCTGCGCGAATCAAGGCAAAGATACGTGTCTGATGTGTCAGTCTGGGGGGCGCCGTGCAACGAGGGCCGTCATTTCTTGCGCACGGTCACGAAGTAGGCGCCGGCGATTTCTTGCTTGTCGCCATCGAGGAACCAGGTCTGCAGCCTGGTCCGGCCCGCGGGCAGTTCGAGCGTGAACGCAATGGCCTGGTCGTCTGCGCCAACAGGCTTGGTTGCCTCGAAGTCGCCGACCTTGAGGCGGGCCGAGACCACGTCGAGGGCCACTCCCGCCGGGAACTGCCCGTCGGCGTGCTTCACGGCGGGCCGCCCGGCGCGGATCGCTGCCGGCGCTTCTTCGGGCCAGCGCCGCAGCGTGATCTCGTACTCCCCGGCCCGGGCCACCTCGATGTTCCACGCGCCATTGCGCTTCAAACCGGCGCGCACCTGGGCGCCTTGATCCAGGAAGGAATCTTCCCAGTCGGCCGGGGACAGCAGCAGCGGATTCTCGGCCTCCGCACCGACGATGATCGCCTCGTGCTCGTTGACCTTGGGCGCGATGCCTTGCCACCAGCTCTCGTAGCGAGCCCGCAGTTTCTTGACGACGTCCGGATGCTTGGCGATGACATCGTTCTTCTGGGCAGGATCCGCGGCCAGGTCGTAGAGTTCCTTGTCGCCCACCAGCCGCCAGCGTTTCCAGAGGACACAAGCATCCCCCTGCGCGGGAACGGGCGCGTTCATGCGGCTGAACTGAATGACCAGCGTGCGATCCGCGGGCGGCTCTGCCTCGCCGCGCAGCACCTTGGCCAGGCTCACGCCATCGCTGGGCGTCTTCGCGGGGCGGGCAAGTCCACAAAGATCGACGAGCGTGGGCAGGATGTCTTGCACGGTGGTGAGGCCCGCGACGTCGCCCGGTTGGCGCAGCTGGCCCGCCGGCCAGCGCACAAAGCAAGGAACGCGATGGCCCCCTTCGTAGAGGTCGATCTTGCGGCCCCGCATGCCCGCGTTGAAGAGCGGCACGCCCACGGTGCCCCCGTTGTCGGTCATGAAGATGACCAGGGTGTTGTCTGCGAGCTTGTGCTCTGCCAGGAAGGAATCGAGGCGGCCCATGTTCTCATCGATGTTGGCGATCATGCCGTAGTAGCGGGCCACGTTGGTCTTCTGGTCCTTGAAGCCCTCGCGATACCTGGCGGGCACGAACAGCGGCCCGTGCGGCGCGTTGGTGGGCAGGTAGCAGAAGAAGGGCTGGTTCTTCTCCGCGCATTGCTTCATCCACTTCATCGCCTCGGTGAAGAAGACGTCGGTGCAGTAGCCCGTGTACTTCTCGCGCTTGCCGTTGCGCACGTAGGTGTCGTCGAAGTAATCGTTGTCCCAGAAGTCGGGGGCGGAGCCGATGTGCGACGAGGGAAAGAACAGCGTTTCGTGAAAGCCGCGATCCTGGGGCCGATAGGGATAGTTGTCGCCCAGGTGCCACTTGCCGAACTGGCCGCAGCGATAGCCGCCGCTGGCGAAGACATCGGCCATGGTGGGGATGCCGCGGCGAAGCATGGTGCGGCCGCTCGAGACGTTCATGGCCCCGTTGCGGAGGCAATCCAGCCCGCTCAGGAGCTGCCCGCGCGTGGGCGTGCACATCGGGCACACATGAAAGTCGATCAGCCGCACCGACTGGCTGTGCAGCTTGTCGAGCTGGGGAGTCTTCAAGAACGGATTGCCGTGGCAGGAGAGATCGCCGTAGCCCTGATCGTCGGTGAGGACGATGACGACGTTGGGCTTCTCGGCTGCGGCCGCCGGTGCGGCATGAATGGCAGCCACGAGTGCAAGGCAGGCAGGCAGCGTGATGCGGGTCATGGGCAGCTCCGAGTGCGTGGGAAGAATCAGAACCGTTTCAGAACGTTGGCCGTGATTTTCTGGACGCGCGGATCGGCGCCGCGCGGCGAAGCGCCATGGGCGGCGGGCCGCACGTAGCCCGGCGGCTGGCTCAGCCCGTCGGCCCACCAGATGGTGGCGGCATTGAAGACGATGTTGTCTTTCGGCCCGGGATAAACCGTGGCGGTGTACTCCACGCCTTGCGGTTTCTTGCGGCTGAAGATCGGCCCGCGGGCCACCACTTCCAGTCCCTCGATCCGTGCCGGCTTGCCATGATGTTCCCAGCCGACCAGGTCGGGAATGGCGTCGCCGTTCTTCATACCGGTGCCCGCGAAGAGCCAGTGCTTGTCGTTGACACAGGTCCAGCTGGCGCCGCCGTTGAAGGGATAGGTGGAGGCAGCCCCCATCAAGAGGGCCGGATCGGGTCCGTGCTGTTTCCATGGCAGCGGCTTGTCGCGCGGCACGATGTCGCCGCCAAACTTGCCCACGCGGGCCAGCGCGCGGCCGTCGACGATCTCCACCACGCCGTCGACCGCGTTGCCGCTGAAGAACCCGGCGCTGACGCCGCCCGCGAGCGCTGCCTTC
The DNA here is from genome assembly GCA_050248575.1 of Gemmataceae bacterium. Taxonomy (GTDB): domain Bacteria; phylum Planctomycetota; class Planctomycetia; order Gemmatales; family Gemmataceae; genus JBFWSD01. The sequence goes on along the minus strand of JBFWSD010001069.1, from coordinate 360 downwards.
ACGTTCTCGTACATCGCCAGCGACCAGTACTCATCGTGCCCGATGGACAGGAAGGCGCCGGCCGCGAGCAGCCGCCGCGCGTCGGCATGCGTATCGAGGTTGCTGATATAGCTGACGTCGTAGCCCTCCTTCTCCAGCCAGTAGGCGAAAGGAAACTCCCAGAAGAGGAACTCGCCCGAGCCGATGGCCTGCGGGGCATCGACGACTTGCCGGTATTTGCCGTAGGGCCGAGCAAATCCCGCCGCCACGCCCGGCCCGGTGTACCACTTGTCGGTGTTGTCGAGATCGTAGAGCGAGTACGTATCGGGCCAGCGATTGTACGCGCACCAGGTGTTGTCGCTGCACTGAAAGAGCAGATCG
>JBFWSD010001068.1:0-3252 GCA_050248575.1 Gemmataceae bacterium | reverse complement strand
ATGCCGTCACCGGCATTGCCAACGCCTGGCGGGCCCAGACACCCATGCTGCTGATCGGCGGGCAGGGGCCCCTCATCCAGAACCAGATGGGCAGCCTGCAAGAGCTGGATCACGTCGGCATCCTGAGCCCGATCACCAAGTTCGCCGGCACGGTCTATCACACCGGGCGGATGCTGGACATCCTGGGCATGGCCTTCCGGCAAGCTTACAACGGGCGGCCCGGACCGAGCTTCGTGGAGATCCCTGCCGATGTCCTGTTCGCCTCGGTCCCGGAAAGTTCGGTGGTCGATCCCGGGCAGTATCGCTCGAAGGCCAGGACATTCGGCGATGTGAAGCTCGTGGAGTTTGCGGGCCGATTGCTGACCGAGGCACAGCGGCCCGCCATCCTGGCAGGCAGCCAGGTGTGGGCTTGCCGCGGCACGCGTGCCTTGCAGATCTTCGCCGAGAAGCTCAAGGCGCCTGTCTATGTGAATGGGGCAGCCCGGGGTTCATTGCCCCCCGGGCACGAGTATCTCTTTGTTCGCTCAAGGCGCGAAGCTCTGGCGAAGGCAGATGTCATCCTGGTCATCGGCACGCCGTTCGATTTCCGCCTGGGCTATGGCCAGCGGCTGGCGCGTACAGCCCAGGTGATCCAGGTCGACCTCGAATACGCCGAGCTCGGGCACAATCGCAGTGTCGACGTCGGCATTGCCGGCGATGCGGCCGCGGTCCTCAGTCAACTTATCGAGGCGGTCGAGCGCGTGCCCGACGCGGTGCGGCAGCCCTGGCTCGATCATCTGCGCGAGGTCGAGCGGCAAGCGTTCGAGAAAGACCTGCCCTTCCTGAACTCGGAGGCCAGCCCGATCCATCCGCTGCGGCTGGCCCGGGAGATCAACGACTTCCTGAGCGAAGACACGATCTTCATTGCCGACGGCGGGGACGTGGTGACGATCAGTGCGAGCACGATCCAGACCAGGCAGCCCGGGCAGTGGCTCGATCCTGGCCCGCTCGGGACGCTGGGAGTGGGGATGCCGTTTGCGCTGGCGGCCAAGGTGGCCCGGCCCGACCAGGAAGCGTTCATCCTGTTCGGCGACGGCGCGTTCGGGCTGAATGGCTTCGAGTTCGACACGGCGTTGCGTTTCAAGCTGCCCGTGGTCAGCGTGGTGGGCAACAACGCCGCCTGGAATCAGATCCGTTACGGGCAGCTCGCCCGCTATGGCAAGGAACGGGGCGACCTCGCCAACTTGCTGGCCGCAACGCGCTACGACCAGGTCGTGCAGGCGCTGGGCGGCCACGGCGAGCACGTCACCGAGGCCAAGGAGATTCGCCCGGCCCTCGAGCGGGCCCGCGCCTCGGGCGTGGCCTCGTGCGTCAACGTGATGATCGACCCCGACGTCTACTCCTCGAGCACGATGAACCAGACCATGTACAAGTGACAGATGAATTTCTTGTGTGGCCCGGGTTGAAGAGTGACACTGAGTGGGATCATGTGTAACTTCTCCCTGTCGCTCTATCACTTCGCGAGGAGGCGTCATGGATCCCGAAACCACCATTTCCCGGCTGCGCGCCGTCGAGCTGTTCAAGGAGTTTCCCGAGTCCGAGCTGCGTCAGCTGGCCACCGGTTTCAGCGAACGCTCCTTTCAAAAGGATGAGGTGGTGGTGAGGGAAGGGGATCCTGGCGCGGAGCTGTTCATCATCCTCGAAGGGGACTTTCAGGTTTTCTTGAGGCAGGAATCGCTGGGCTTCGAGAAAGAGCTGGCTCTGCTGGGGCCCGGGGGCTATTTCGGGGAAGTGGCCCTCGTGGCCGGGGGCAACCGCCTTGCTTCGGTGCGGGCGCTGACTTCGGGCCGGGCCCTGGTGCTCACCAGGCAGCATCTGCTCGACTTGTTGACGCGCGTGCCGACGCTGGCCCTGGCCCTGTGCCGGGGCATGGCGGACTATCTGGCCCGTGCCCGCGTCGGGCAGAGTTCCTTTGCCTACGTCAACCTCGATGATTACCCGAAGCTGCGCGAGTTCCATTCGTTGATTCCAGCCCGCATCAGCAGCTATTGCCAGGCCCTGGCCGTCGATCGCGATGGCGACAAGGTCACGGTGGCCATGGTCCAGCCGCACGACGAGCGGGCCCGCAGCTTCCTGCGGAATGTGCTCCGTCAGTATCGCGTCGAGTTCGTGGCCACCAGCGAGCGCGATTTCGAGCGTTTCTCAGGGCTCGTGCACGGCGCTGCCCAGACGGAACCCAGCTACGATGGCGAGCCGCTCATCTTCATCAACACCGAAGGGGACGAAGAACCGCTCGGCCAGCACGAGACGGCTTCGTTGCTGCAGAAAGTGCTCGGGCACGCCATCCGCCACGGCTCGAGCGACGTGCACTTCGAGCCGGGCACGCACGACGCCCGCGTGCGCCTGCGCATCGACGGCAACATGCTCACCTTGCCCGAGACGGTATCGAGCAAGCTGTTCGTGCAGGTCGTCTCGCGTCTCAAGGTGATGAGCGGCATGGATATCACGCACAAGAGGCTGCCCCAGGACGGCCGCTTTCCGCTCAAGATCGGCAACCGCCAGGTCGAGGTCCGTTCGTCGGTCATGCCCTGTCAGGGGGGCGAGAAAGTCGTGCTTCGCCTGCTCGACCCGGTGCAGCGCAAGCTCGACCTCGACAGCCTCATCGTGTCCAAACCGGTGTCCATCCTGGTCAAGGAACTCTTCCAGGCACCTTCCGGGCTGATGCTGGTGTGCGGGCCGACCGGCTCCGGCAAGACCACCACGCTCTATGCCGGCCTCAACGCCATCTGGGATGAATCGCAGGCGGTCAACATCATGACCGTGGAAGATCCCGTCGAGTATCATCTCGACTTCACCACGCAGGTGTCGGTGAACCGCGCGGTTGGGCTCGACTTCCCGCAGATCCTGCGGTCGGTGCTCCGGCAAGACCCCGACGTGGTGCTGGTCGGTGAGATCCGCGATCCGGAATCGGCGACCATTGCCCTGGAGGCGGCCACCACCGGGCACCTGGTGCTCTCATCGGTTCATACCGACTTTGTCCTGGAAGCGATCAATCGCCTGCGTAACTTGCACGCCAAGTCGTTCTTGCTGGCGAGTGCCCTGCGGGGGATCGTCAGCCAGCGGCTGGTGCCCAGGCTGTGCCGCAACTGCGCGGTGCCGGTGGCCGACGACGACGAGCACCTGCTCAAGCTGCGCGAGCTCGAGATCCTCGAGCCGGGCTGGACCGGGCAGCTCCAGCGCGGCCGCGGCTGCGAAATGTGCCGCCATCAGGGC